>NZ_JAVHZD010000024.1:0-131891 GCF_031119615.1 Paraburkholderia sp. SARCC-3016
TCCCTTGCGCCTGCGGAACTCGACCCAATCCGCTTGCATCTGATCGCCCGCAGCAGTCTCGAATCGGATCAATGGATCGGGCGCCTGCGCGGGACGCAGCGTTGCAACGAACTTGCGCACGATGCGCTCTCCGCCGTTGAATCCCATGGACTGGATCTCGCGCCACAGCACTGTTGCCGGAATCCATTCCGGTGCCGCTGCCGCAATCCGCTCCCGTAAATACGCCTCGAACGGGCCCACAATCGACTCTCGCGGAATGGTTGCGGGCCGAAACGTCGGCGCGTCCTGCGCGGCCAGGTACTTCCTCACCGTGTTGACTGAGCAACCAACCTCACAAGCAATGGCGCGAAGGCTCTTACCCTGCTTGTGCAATATCCTGATCTGCATGTATCCCTCGTACGAGACCATCGCCGCTCAAAGCGGCCATTATCCCTTCGTCGAGGTGTATCAATTCCTCAGTGCCGACCGCGTATCAATTTACAGGTGCCGGTGACATCACGAACGGTCGCGGCTTGGGTGGCCGTATACACCGGGACATGTCTATCCATTGCTCTTGGCATATTGATATCGCTAATTGCGATTCCTCTTGCCGCTACTAAATTGGGAGCGATGGCCTTGCACGTCGAGTTTCGGACCTCGTTCTTTCAGTCGGCCTACCCGGCGTTGGGGGGCGACAATGATATGCAGAAACTGCTGCGGTATCGCTTGCGCTTCCAAGACTGGGTAAAGGGTTTCGACGTTCCATCACTGACTTGCCCACGCTAGCCCAGGCTTGGCCGGAGTGCCCATTGCTCACCACCGTCGCAACACTGCCCGACGACCGTTAAGTGTTTCCAGCGGTGTCACTGCATTTCGCGAGCGCGAAGGTCGTCATTGAGCAGACTGCGACGAGCTTGCCTAGGCGGACCGACAAGCGGGCGCTCACTACGAATTCGTGAACGGCAGGTCCAATCCCAATAGTGGAAAATGCCAAGGTGACGATCAACGTAGCATCACTGCGGACCGGAGAGCCTTCCTCCCCGGCCCTGACTCTCTAAATCAAGCAGGCGTTATAACAAGCTTCCCCTTTTCCACTTCCACCCGAACCTTCCCAGAAATATCAAACCCCGCCTCATTCAGCCAGCGCCCCGAAAGACGAATCCAGGGCACAGGCGGATAGTCCTCGTAGCTGCTCTTCCAGGACGGCCAATGCTTAGGCCGATTAAACGGCTGGCGTAGTCTAGACTACGGTCAAGTAGCGAACCGAAGTTCCATTCTCTGTTTTATGATTGCGTTCAGCCATGGTCAACTCCTACTGTGAGTTGGTTGTGGTTAGCGGGTCGTTTGGGTTGCCGCCCATGCGGCCCGCGCTTCTTCTCCTTCCTCTCCTCTATTGTCGCGAAGTTCATCCCTTGCGGGGACTACGTTCTAATTGATTAGCGATCCAATCAATTTTCCTTGATAGTTTTGGATAATGCAAACGAGCTACCGAAGATGGGAAAGCTCCGAATATTCTGCCCAAGACGTTTGAATGACTAAGACAACATTTATCCAGACCTTCGTTCAATTGCCTTAGAAATCAGTGCCGCGCCACGCGCTGTCAAATGTTGTCCATCCAGTCCGTTCCTATGGTGTGTCGTGCCAAACTGCGATGCGTTCGACGAACTGGCTGCTCGGAAAAATTTGAGATTCCGTTCGCGGCATCTGTGGCAACGAGTGCGGTCAGCAAACCGAGGAAAGTCATGCCTGTCTACTATGTGGCCATCGACGAGAATCGCTAAGAGCTACCAGCGTGAAGACGGCAATCGGCGCCTGGTCCGCCTCCCGCAGGATCGTGACCATCTGCTCTTCGGTAAACCGGCTCTTCTTCATGACTTCCTTCTCTCCGTTGGAAGCCATTTTCTCAAGTTTCAGCTGGTCCGAAAATTCCAGGGCAGGTCACCCCACCCTAAACACCCCCACCGCTCCCCCCAACCGCGTCGCCTGCTCCTCCAGCGACCCCGCCGCCGCAGCAGCCTGCTCGACCAACGACGCATTCTGCTGCGTCACCTCATCAATCTGACTAACCGCGTGATTCACCTGCTCGATCCCGCGCCCCTGCTCATCCGACGCATTCGCAATCTCGCCAACAATCGCCGCGACCTGCCGGATCGCCTGCTGCACCTGCGCCGTCGTGCGACCCACCTCTTCGGCCTGGCTCGACCCCGCACGAATCGTCGCAACCGAGCGCTCGATCAACTCCTTGATCTCTTTCGCCGCCGCCGACGACCGTTGCGCAAGACTGCGCACCTCCGACGCAACGACCGCAAACCCACGCCCCTGCTCCCCCGCGCGCGCCGCTTCGACAGCCGCATTCAACGCGAGAATATTCGTCTGAAACGCGATGCCTTCGATCAGCGACGTAATCTCGCCGATCTTGGCGGAGCGCGTCGCGATTTCGCTCATCGTGCCGACCATGCGCTCGACCGACTGGCTGCCTTCATCGGAAATGCGCGACGTGCCGAGCGCCAGCGAACTCGCTTCCTTCGCGTTGTCCGCGTTCTGCTGCACGGTCGCCGTCAGTTGCGCAAGGCTTGACGCCGTCTGCTGCAACGAGACGGCCTGTTGCTCGGTACGCGTCGACAGATCGAGATTGCCCGCGGCGATCTGCTTCGACGCAATGCCAACCGCGTCGCTCGAGTGCCGCACTTCGGCAATCACGTCAGCCATGTGTTTGAGCAGCCGGTTCAACGCGTCGGCCGTGTGTCCGATTTCATCCATCCGCTCGACGCGCGCGTGCAGCGACAGATCGAGCGAATGACTGACCTTTTGCAGCGTGTCCTGCAACTGCCCGAGCCCATTGCCGATCAGCCGGTACAAGTGCATGCCGAACGCGCCCGTCGCAACGAAGGCGACGGCGATGACCGCGATCATCGAACCGAACACGGTTTTGAACTGCGCGGCATTTTCGTCGCGGATCGCCTGGCTGCGCTCGATGTCGTAATCGAGGTGATCGTGCAGGCCGTTGTCGAGCACGAGCGCGGCCGTGTGCACGGCGCCGCCGTCGTGCAGCATCGCAAGCGCGCCGTCGCGGTCGCCGGCGCGCAGCTTGTCGAAGAACTGCGCGCGTGCACCACGGTACGCAGCGATATGGGCGCGATCCGCGTCGAGCATCCGCGCAGCTTTCTCGTCGCCGGCAACATAGGCGGCAACATCGCGATCGAAGCGCTTGTCGGCATCGGCGATCAACGCAACGATGGCGGCGCGGCTCGAATCGTCGATGCCGTCCACCACATAGCGATACGCGTTGAGGCGCATATCGGCGACGTCGTCGAGTGCCATCGAGATCGACTTGAGCCCCGGAATCGTGCGCGTTTCGAGGCCGTCGATGCGCTGATTCGATGCGTAGAGCTGCGCAAGTCCATAGCCGCCGACGAACACGAGCGCGAACAGCGCAACGCCCAAGGTGATCACGAGCCGTCGAACGATGGTCATAAGTCGTCTTCGATTGAACGCGGGCACGCATCACGCATCGCTCACGCAGGACGCCGTACCCGAAACCCGCCCTGACGACCGTATTGACGGACGCGCCGGCGCCAAACTTGAGTACATTCGCGCAAAAACGCCGTCGCCAAGCAACTCGAATTTCGCGAAGCAAGTCACAACTTCGTTCGCCGTTTCACCTGCGCCTTCCCGCGCACGCGGCGGCGCCAGCTTTCAAACGCACCTGTCGCCGGCCATCAATTCGCGCACTTGACGCAGGCGGAGATTTCATTCTGTCAGCCGACGTCGCGCTTCCCTGCAGCCAGTTACGAATCGGTTTAGCCTCACATGCACGCTTGACGCTTTTTCTCGTAACCCGCGACACTCCCCCGAGACTTCCCATGCCGCCCCGCCGAGGACGCTCGATCGAAGTGGATTTCTTTCGTGGCGTCGTACTGATTGTCATCGTTCTGGATCACATACCCGGCAGCGTGCTGTCGCATTTAATGCTGCACTCGTATGCGTTATGCGATTCCGCCGAGGTGTTCGTGTGTCTCGGCGGCTACGCGTCCGCTGCCGCCTACGATGCGGTGCTCGAGAAACGCGGCCTCAACGCCGCGCGCACGCGCTTTTTCAAGCGCGGTTTCGAAATCTACCGCGCGTATCTGCTGACGGCAGTACTCACCTTGCTGTCGGGCGCCGTGCTTGCGCTTTTCCATTTGAACCGGCCCATGGTCAACATGACAGGCTGGCCGTCGTTCTCGGCGGCGCCGCTGCGCGCGGCGTTCGATATCGCGGTGCTGCGCCAGCAGCCGTATCTGTCGAGCGTGCTGCCGATGTATGTTCTGTTTCCGTTGACCGTGCCTTTCATGGTGCCGCTCGCGCGGCGCTCGGCGGCTTCGGCACTGGCGTTGAGCATCGCGATCTGGCTTGCGGCGCGGCCGCTCGCGGCGTTGCTGCGTATCGACGATGTCGCCGATTGGGCTTTCAATCCGTTTGCATGGCAATTGATGTTCGTGCTCGGTATCCTGTGTCGGGTGCAGCCCGTGGGCGACGATTTCGTCGGATCGCGTGCGGGACGGTGGCTGACGCGCGTCGCGCTGGCCGCCGCCGTCGGCTTTGCGATCGTCAAGCTGTTTATCCTCACGCAGCCGCTGCCCGGTCATCTGAAGCAAACTCTATCGGTTGAACGCGTGATCAATTTCCTTGCGATTGGCTGGCTTGCAGTCTGGCTCGTGCGAAACGGTTACATTGCGCAACTCGCGCAGCGTTTGCCCGGCATCGTCAATGTCGGGCAATTGGGGCTCGTCTGCTTCGTCGGCGGCACCGTGATTTCGCTCGTCGTCGATACGGCGACGCCGCGTGCATTGCATGGCGTCGCGCATGGCCTTGCGGCGCTTGCCGCCGATCTCGTCGCGATCATTGCAGTGCTGACGCTCGCGCGGCTATGGCGCGACTGGTCGAACCGCCGCCATTCGAGGCGCCCAGCGGTGCGCGGAGCCGACGTGTGACGCGCGGGCATCCGGCCAGCCTTCACGCGGCGCGCTCGCCCGCTCGTGCCGAAGTTGATGCCGACGCTTGTGCCAACGCTTGTGCCAACACTCGTGCCGAAGTCCGTGCCGCAATCCATGTCGCTGTTCATTTTCGCGCCGCGCGTATCTGCGCGCGCGGCTTCGCATCACTGCTGTTGTTCGTGTCGGGCATGCACGGATGCGCAGCGCAACAGCCGCTCGTCGCACCCGCGCCCTCTGCTGCGATTCCACCCGCATCGAAGCTGCACTGCTCGACGCTGACCAATCTCTCGCTCCCGCCGAAAGCGATCGGCTTGCCGACCAACGGCGTGCATATCGATTCCGCGACGCTGATTCCCGCAAGCGCCGCAGGCAACGAAGCCGGCGACTATTGCCGCATTACCGGCAGCATCAAGGCGCTGAAATCCGCGACGCCCGATATCCGCTTCGACCTGAATCTGCCGCGCAACTGGAACGGCCGCGCGCTGCAGCTCGGCGGCGGCGGATACAACGGCGTCGTGGTGAGCGGCCTCGGCACGATGCCGTTTTCGCCCGAGCACGCGCCGCTCGCGCTCGGATACGCGACATTCGGCGACGATTCGGGACACGTAGGCAATTCGTCGCTCGCGGTGTTCGGCCTGATCGACGAGGCAGTGATCAACTTCGGCTACGCGCATCTGAAAAAGACCCACGATGCGGCGCTTGCGCTGATCCGGCTCGCCTATGGACGTGCCCCGGACAGGATGTACTTCGCCGGCGGCTCGACCGGCGGCCGCGAAGGCTACACCGTCATGCAGCGCTACCCTGACGACTACGACGGCGTGATCGCCGATTCCCCCGCGCTGAACTTCACCGGCGTGCGGCTCATCGGCATCAAGATCGGCGAAGCGGAGTACGCGACGCCGGGCGGCTACGTGCCGCCGACGCTGCTCGAGCGCGTCTACGAGCGGTCGATGGCGATGTGCGACAAACTCGACGGCGCGGCGGACGGCATCGTCGGCGACGTGCCCGCGTGCCGCAAACGCGAGGCCGAAATCGTCGACGCGCTGCGCTGCAAATCCGCCAGGTCAGGCAGATCCGCCGGCACCGCCTCGAAGACGCCGCAAGACGACAATTGCCTGACCAACACGCAGCTCGCGACGCTCTTCGCCCTGCGCGACGGCTTGACGCTGCCGTATCACCTCGCATGGGACGTCAGCGGCTACCATGGCTACAACGTCTTTCAGGGCACCCGCCTGACAGGCGGCCTCGGGCTCGGACGCGAGGCCACGCGCGAGCGGTCGCCTACGTTTGCGGCGAACGGCTATCTGTTCACGCAAGGCGACGGCTATCTGCGCTACTTCGTCACGCAGGACGCGGCATACGATTCGCTGACCTTCGACGTGCTGCATCCGGGGCGTTATCAATCGCAACTCGTCGAGCTGTCGGAGACGATCGGCGCGATGAACACCGACCTGTCGCGCTATATCGCGCGCGGCGGCAAGCTGATCACGCTGCAAGGTCTCGCCGACGAAGTGATCAGCCCGAACCAGACCATCGCGTATCGCGATGCGCTCGTGGCGCGCTTCGGGCAGGCGAGCGTCGATTCGTTCATGCGGCTCTATATGGTGCCCGGCTATCAGCACGGTAGCGGCGTGTTCGTGCCGTCCGTCGATCTGCTCGCGGCGCTCGACGAGTGGGTCACGCATGGCGTCGCACCCGAAACGCTGACCGCCACCGATATCGCCGCCGCCACCAACGGCCGCACGCGGCCGCTGTGCCGCTATCCGCTCTTTCCGCGCTACGTCGGCAAGGGCGACATGAACCGCGCGAGCAGCTTCGTCTGCACGTCGGCTTAAGCGCGTTCGCGCCCGAACGCAGCGACTCGAATAGCGCATCGTTTATCGCCTGCGATCGTCTTTGCATATTCGCTCCCGCGTAGCTGCATAACCGTTTCGCGCTGAATCGGCGCGTCACTGTGTAATATTGGTTTCTCGCGCAATCGCTTGCTGCATAAGGCTGTCGCGGCAATGCAAATTCGGTAATGTTGCCCTATAAAGTGCGCGCAAACGATTTGCGCGAAAGTAAATCAAGCAATACTTACTTGACGTTCTTCACCGGAGAGTCCATGAACAAATCGAAAGGCGCCGCATTGATTGAAGTGCTGAGGCGGCACCGCGACACGCTGTTGACCGACTGGCTGGACCAGCATCTGTCCATCGCGCTGCGTCGCGGCCTGACGACCGAAGCGGATATGTCGGATCAATTCCGCAATTTCCTGAACGTATTCGTCGATACGCTTTCGAGCGCGGATACGTTGGATGCGAGCCGTCCCGAATGGGAGCCCGTGCGTACCTTTCTCTCGGAGATGTCCGCGCATCGCGCGCGCCAGGGGTTCACGCCGGCTGAAACCGCAACCTTCGTGTTTTCGCTGAAGCAGCCGCTCTATACGCGTCTGCGCGAGGAGTTGGGCGATAACGCGATGGAATTCGCGGAAACGAACTGGGCCGTGAACCAGCTGCTCGACGCACTCGGCCTCTTCACCACCGAAGTGTTCCAGCGCAGCCGCGAGGCCATCATTCTTCGTCAGCAGGAAGAGCTGCTCGAACTGTCGACGCCGGTCGTCGAGTTGTGGGAAGGCATTCTTGCCCTGCCGCTGATCGGCACGCTCGATTCGGCGCGCACCCAGGTCGTGATGGAAAGCCTGCTGCAGAAAATCGTCGATACCGGCGCCTCGATTGCGATTATCGACATCACCGGCGTGCCGACCGTCGATACGCTCGTCGCGCAGCATCTGTTGAAGACCGTCGCGGCCGCGCGGCTCATGGGCGCCGATTGCATCATCAGCGGCATTCGCCCGCAAATCGCGCAGACCATCGTGCACCTTGGCGTCGATCTCACGAACGTCACCACGAAATCGACGCTTGCCGATGCCTTCGTCATTGCGCTGCAGCGCAGCGGCTCGAGCATCGCCGCGCGCGGCGAAAGCTGAGGCGGCCCGCCATGGACCGTATTCCGATTTTGCGGATGGGCGACTGCCTGATCGTCGCGATTCAGGTGGATATGCATGACCGCCTCGCAATCGCCCTGCAGGACGACCTGACCGCGCGCATCGTCAAGGATCGCGCAAAGGGCGTGCTGATCGACATTTCCGCACTCGATATCGTCGATTCATTCATCGGCCGGATGATCAGCAACACCGCGGCAATGGCGACCGTGCTCGATGCGCAGACGGTGGTCGTCGGCATGCAGCCTTCGGTGGCGATCACGCTCGTCGAACTGGGTCTCACGCTGACCGGCGTGCGTACGGCGCTCAATGTCGAGCGCGGCATGGCGCTGCTGCAGCAGCGGCGCCGTTGACGACGGAAACCCTATATATGGATTTAACCGGCGTCACGGTGTTATCGGCAATGGAGGTCGGCTTGCGCTCCGATCAGGAAATCGTCCGGCTGCGGCAGATCGTGCGCGACCAGGCGATCGCACAAGGTTTCTCGCTGGTCGATCAGACGAAGTTCGTCACCGCCGCGAGCGAACTGGCACGCAACACGCTGATTTACGGCGGTGGTGGCGACGCACAACTGAGCGTGCTCATGAACGGCACGCGCAAAGGGCTGCGCATCAGCTTTATCGACCAGGGAGCCGGCATTCCCGACATCGAGCGGGCGCTGCAGGACGGTTTTACGAGCGGTTCGGGCCTCGGCCTCGGGCTCGGCGGCGCACGGCGCCTGTCCGACGAGTTCGACATTCAGTCCGAGCCGGGCAAGGGCACGACGGTCACGATCACGAAATGGAAACATCGTTAAGCGGTTTGCGCGGTATGCATGCGTCGTTCGAAATCGCCGACGCAAGCGGCGTGGCGTTTGCGCGCCGCGGCGCGAGCGATGCCGCGCGCAAGTGCGGGTTCAACGAGACCGACGCAGGGCGGCTTGCACTGATCGTCACCGAGGCGACCACCAACATCCTCAAGCACGCGCAGCACGGCGAAGTGCTCGTGCGCGAGCTGCCGCCGCAGGCGCCGGCGGGCGGCGCGCGCAGTGCGGCGGGCGGCATCGAGGTGCTCGCGATCGATCGCGGCCCCGGCATCGCCGATGTGCGCCGCGCCTTCGACGACGGCCGCTCGACGGCCGGCACGTCCGGCACCGGCCTCGGTGCGATCCGTCGGCTTTCCGACTCGATGTCGATCTATTCGCAGCCCGGACTCGGCACGGTCGTGCGCGCAATCGTGCGCGCGGCGGGGCCGGGACCCGCTGCGAATCTCGGCGACGCGCGCACCGCGTTCGAGGGCACGAATCAGCGCGCGTCGGGCACCGATATCGGCGGTGTGTGCGTGCCGTATCCGGGCGAACAGGTATGCGGCGATGCGTGGGGTGTCGAACCCGATCAGCACGGTTTGACGGTGACGGTGGCGGACGGCCTCGGGCACGGACCCGATGCGCACGTCGCCTCGGCCGGGGCGATCGCGGCCGTGCATCGCCGCGCGGGCCGGCCGCCGGCGGCGCTCATGCAGTACGCGCACGATGCGCTGCGTTCGACGCGCGGCGCCGCGGTCGCGATCGCGCGCCTCGATCTCGACCGCTCGGTGCTGTCGTTTGCCGGCACCGGCAACATCGCCGCCGCGGTCTCGGGCGCGAGCCGTCCGGCGCTCGTCTCGGGACAGTTCGGGCAGATACCGAGGAATGCCTCCTCGCAAAGCGAGCGCGACACCGAGCATCGAAGCTGGCAGCTCACGTCGCGCAACGGTATCGTCGGTCACACGATGCGCGATGCGCAGGAATTCGAAGTGCCGTGGACGCGCAATGCGATGCTGATCCTGCATTCGGACGGCATCGGCACGCGCTGGGATCTGTCCGCTTATCCCGGCCTGCAACTGCAGCCTTCGGTGATGATCGCAGCGGTGCTGTATCGGGACTTCGCGCGCCGCCGCGACGATGCGACCGTAGTGGTAGTCAAAGCGGACCAGGGGGTACATTTCTCGCATGGCAACCCAGCAGATACTGCGAATCCGGCTTGAGGCCGAAGAGGACGTGGTCGCTGCGCGCCGCCGGGCGCGCGCTATCGCGGCCGGCGTAGGTTTTACGCCGCTCGATCAGACGCGCATCGCAAGCGCGGTATCCGAAATCGCGCGCAATGCGTTCGAGTATGCGGGCGGAGGCGAAGTGATTTTCGCGTTCGACGCGAGCGCGAAGCCGCAAGCGTTTCTGATCGACGTGCGCGATCGTGGGCCCGGCATCCGCGATCTCGAATCCGTGCTCGACGGCACCTACCGTTCGCCGACCGGCATGGGCCGCGGCATCGCGGGCAGCCGCCGCCTGATGGACCGCTGCACGATCGAATCGTCGCCGCAAACGGGCACGACGGTGTCGATGGCGCGCTTGCTGCCGGCCGATCGTGCCGACCTCGCACCGGCGCAGCTCGATGCGATCGTCAGGGATCTGATGCTGGATCTGTCGCGGCCGGGCGCGGGAGCGAGCGCGAGATCGCCGCAAGCGCACGAATCGCTCGAGGAGGTGCAGCAGCAGAACCGCGAACTGCTGTCGACGCTGACCGAACTGCGCGACCGCCAGGAAGAACTGACACGTCTTACGCAGGAGCTCGAAGCAACGAACCGCGGCGTCGTCGCGCTGTACGCCGAACTCGACGAGCGCGCCGACGAACTGCGCCGCGCGGACACGATGAAAACGCGCTTCCTGTCGAACATGAGCCACGAGCTGCGCACGCCGCTGAGCTCGATCCGCGCGCTGTCGAATCTGCTTCTGAACCGGCTCGACGGCGATCTGACCGAGGAGCAGGAACGTCAAGTGCTACTGATTCGCAAATCGGCCGAAGACCTGACCGAGATCGTCAACGATCTGCTCGATCTCGCGAAGATCGAGGCGGGCAGAACCGATGTGCTGCCGATATCGTTCAAGCCGTCCGGACTTTTCGCGGCGCTGCGCACGATGCTCACGCCGCTTCTGACGGACCCGGCGGTGCGGCTGATTTTCGAGGACGCGGAAGGACTGCCGGCGATCTTCACCGACGAAGCAAAGCTCACGCAAATCCTGCGTAATTTCGTCTCCAACGCGCTCAAATTTACCGAGCGCGGCGAGATACGCGTGGGCGCGCGCATCGAGCCGGACGGCGAGCACGTCACGTTTACCGTCGCCGATACGGGCATCGGCATAGCGCAGGAGCATCAGCAAGTGATATTCGAGGAATTTGGCCAAGTGCAAAGCCATTTGCAGCAGCGCGTGAAAGGCACCGGCCTCGGCTTGCCGCTGTGCCGCAAGCTCGCGGCGCTGCTCGGCGGCTATGTGGGCGTCGAGAGCAGATTCGGCGTCGGCTCGACTTTCTATGCGACGCTGCCGGTGCGGCTCGTGCCCGCGAGCGACGCGGCGGCGCAACTCGCCGCATCGACCGGCGCCGATCGGGCCGGCGCCGGCGCGGCCGATGCCGGCGCCGAAGTCACCGCGCGCGGAGACGGCGCATGACCGGTCCACTGATTCTGAATGTCGACGACAACGACGGCGCCCGTTATGCGAAAACGCGGGTGCTCGTGCACGCCGGTTTCGAGGTGATCGAAGCGGCGGGTGGCCAGGCCGCGCTCGACCAGGTGCGCGCGCGCCGCCCGGCGCTCGTGCTGCTCGACGTGAAGCTGCCCGACATCAACGGCATCGAAGTGTGCTCGCGCATCAAGCGCGATCCGCAGACCCGCTCGACGCTCGTGCTGCAAACGTCGGCCGCGGCGGTGCAGTCGCTCGACAAGGTCCGCGCGCTCGACGGCGGCGCCGATAGTTACCTGACCGAACCGATCGAGCCGGCCGAACTCGTCGCGAACGTGCGCGCGCTGTTGCGGCTGCATCGCGCCGAAGAGGCGCTGCGCGACGCGGACCGCCGCAAGGATCAGTTTCTCGCGACGCTCGCGCACGAGCTGCGCAACCCGCTCGCGCCGATCCGCAACGCGGTCGAACTGATGGACCCCAAATATCACGCAGCCGAGGCGGTCGTACGCGACGCGCGGATGATCGCGCGCCGCCAGGTCGAGCATCTGAGCCGGCTCGTCGACGATCTGCTCGACGTGTCGCGCATTACGCACGGCAAGATCGCGCTGCGCATGCAAACCGTCGATATCGCATCGGCGGTGGCGACGGCGGTCGAAACGAATCAGCCCGCGATCGAGCGCAAGCATCACACGCTGAGCGTGAAGATGCCCGAATTGCCGTGCGTGATTCGCGGCGACCCGATCCGCGTCGCGCAGGTCATCGGCAATCTGCTGTCGAACGCGGCGAAGTACACGCCCGATGGCGGCGCCATCGAACTCGAGGTGCAAGTCGTCGAAGGCTCGGTTGCCATCCGCGTGGCCGACAACGGCATCGGCATTCCGCCTGCGGAACTCGCCGAGGTGTTCAATCTGTTCATGCAGTCGGCCGACTCGCTCGCGCGCTCGGAGGGCGGCCTGGGCATCGGGCTGTCGCTCGCGCGCACGCTGACCGAACTGCACGGCGGCACGATCGAAGCGCGCTCGGAGGGGCTCGGCAAAGGCTGCGAATTCGTCGTGCTGCTGCCGCTCGCGATGTCGCCCGAATACGCGGCTGCGGCGGCGACGCGACAGACGGCGGCCACGCAGACGCCGCCGTCGAAGCGGCGCGTGATGATCGTCGACGACAGTGTCGACGGCGCCGAATCGATGTCGGTGCTGCTCGAAATGCTTGGTCACGAGGTGCGCGTCGTCTACGACGGTGCATCCGCGTTGTCGGCCGCGCCCGAGTTCAAACCGGAGGTCGTGATCCTCGATATCGGCCTGCCCGATCTCGACGGCTATCAGGTCGCGCGCGCCTTGCGCCTGCAGCCGGAGACAGCAGGCGCGCTGCTGATCGCGCTGACCGGCTACGGACAGGAAAGCGACCGGCAGCGTACGCGCGCGGCCGGCTTCGATCATCACCTCGTCAAGCCGGCGTCGCTCGAAGACGTCGAACGCGTGATCGCGACCGATAGCGGAAACGGACAGCCGCGCAATCCGGGCGTCGAATTGCCGACGGACGCAGCGGAATAAGCGGCCCTCGAGAGCCGGAAGGCCGATGTCCGGCCGCTGAGTGGCCGATGAGTGGCCGATAAGCGACACATGAGCGGTCGGACGAACCGCTGGACAACGGGAGACGACACGTTCGCGCAAGCAAGCCGCCGGTGCGGACGTTTCGGGACAGGTCTGGAGGCGACGTCTATTGCGGGCTCTGCGCCGGTAACACACAGCACAGCGAAGTCAGGAGAAGGCGTTGATGAAAGCGGACAACTCGACGGCGGGCGTGCCTCCAGGCGGCGCGGCTCCGGCATTTCTGCGCGGCGGCGGCGAGATGGGCGCGTTGATCGCCGCGCACGACTGGTCGAAGACGTCGCTCGGTCCGCCCGATCGCTGGCCGCAAGGCCTCAAGACAGCGATCCGCATCATGCTGACGTCGCGCCAGCCGATCTGGGTCGGCTGGGGCCCCGACCTGCTGTTCTTCTACAACGACCCGTACAAGTCGATCATCGGCGGCAAGCACCCGGTCGCACTCGGTCAGCCGACGTCGAGCGTCTGGCGCGAAATCTGGCAGGACATCAGTCCGCTGCTCGACACGGCGCTGACGGGCGTCGAAGGCACGTACGTCGAGCAGAAGCTGTTGATCATGGAGCGCAACGGCTACCCCGAGGAAACGTACTACACGTTTTCATACAGTCCGGTGCCGGACGATGACGGCAGCACTGGCGGCATCATCTGCGCGAACAGCGACGAAACGGCGCGCGTGATCGGCGAAAGGCAGCTCGCCTTGCTGCGCGAGATCGGCGCGTCGACGACCGAAGCGCGCACCTGGCTCGAGGCATGCGAACTGGGCATGCGCGCGCTCGCGACCGATTCGCGCGACATCCCGTTTGCGATGTTCTATTCAGGCGAAGCCGGCAGCGACAGCGTTACGCTGACGGGCACCTGCGGCATCGCGGCCGGCCACCCGGCGGCGCCCGCCTCGATGCAGGCGGGCGCGCACGCTCCTTGGCCGTTCGCCGAGGTGCAGCGCCGCCAGACGGTCGAGGTGGTCAGCGATCTGGCCGGGCGGTTCGGTCCTACGCTACCGGCCGGCCCATGGTCGCAGCCGCCGGCGCAGGCGGCCGTGCTGCCCGTACAGCCAAGCGGCGAACGCGGCCGCGGCGGCGTATTGATTGTCGGGCTCAATCCGTTTCGCCTGTTCGACGATCGCTACCGCGCATTCTTGAACCTGGCCGCGCGGCAGATCGGCGGCGCGATCGGCTACGCGCATGCCTACGAGGAAGAGCGCCGGCGCGCCGAAGCGCTCGCCGAGATCGATCGCGCGAAGACGACGTTCTTCTCGAATATCAGTCACGAATTTCGCACGCCGCTCACGCTGATGCTGGGGCCGCTCGAGGAACTGCTCGCGGATCCGGAAGCGGGCGCCAGCGACAGGCGGAAGCTCGTCGAAGTCACGCATCGCAACAGCCTGCGCTTGCTGAAGCTCGTCAATGCGCTGCTCGATTTTTCGCGGCTCGAGGCGGGCCGCATTCGGATTCATCGCGAGCCGACCGATATCGCTGCGTTCACGGCCGAACTTGCGTCGCTGTTCCGCTCGGCGATCGAATCGGCCGGCATGTCGCTCGTGATCGACTGCGCGGCGTTGCCGCGGCTCGTCGATATCGACCGCGACATGTGGGAAAAGATCGTGCTGAACCTGCTGTCGAACGCGTTCAAGTTCACGCTGTCGGGCGCGATCACCGTCAGCGTGAGGCCGGCCGACGGCGACACCGTCGAGGTGTGCGTGTCGGACACCGGCATCGGCATTCCCGAGCACGAGCTGCCGCGTCTTTTCGAGCGCTTTCATCGCGTCGAAGGGGCGGCGGGCCGCTCGGTCGAAGGTAGCGGCATCGGTCTCGCGCTTGTGCAGGAGCTCGTGCGTCTGCACGGCGGCGCAATTCGGGTCGACAGCACGGTCGGCGTCGGTTCGTGCTTCACGATCGCGCTGCCGGCCGGCAGCGCCGTCGCCGCACCGCCCGAGCGAAACGGGCAGCCCGCGCCTGCTACGACGAGCAGGCAGGCGCAATCGTACGTCGACGCGGCGCTGCGCTGGATGCCCGACGGCGCGGCCACGGCTCCCTTCGGCGCCAGCCCGGATGCCGATGCGGACATCGATACGGACACCGGCGCGGACACCGGCGCGGACACCGACACCGACACCGACGCGGACACCCACGCGGACATCGATACCGACGCCGGCGCCGATGATGCATGGCGCGTGGCCGCCAAGGCGCTCGACGGAACGGCGACGGCGGCGGCGCCGGCCGATGACCGGCCCGCACGCGTGCTCGTGGTCGACGATAACGCGGACCTGCGCGACTACATGCGCCGCATTCTGAGCGCGGCGGGCCACGACGTGCGCGTTGCCGACGACGGCATCAGCGCGCTCGAGGCCATCCGCGCAGCGCCGCCCGATCTCGTCGTGTCGGACGTCATGATGCCGCGCCTCGACGGCTTCGGCCTGTTGCGCGAGCTGCGCGCCGATCCGCAACTGGGCGAAACGCCGGTGCTGCTGCTCTCGGCGCGCGCGGGCGAGGAAGCGAAGGTCGGCGGCCTCGAATCGGGCGCCGACGACTATCTGACGAAGCCGTTTTCCGCGCGCGAACTGCTCGCGCGCGTGGCCGGCAATCTTCGGCTCGCCCGGCTGCGCCGCGAGACGCGGCAGCGTCTGGCCGACGAAACGCGCACGCTCGAAATCCTGAACCGCATTGGCACCGCGGTCGCGGCGGAACTCGACCTGAACCGCGCGGTGCAGATCGTCACCGATGCGGCGACCGAGTTGACGGGCGCCGCGTTCGGCTCGTTCTTCTACAACGTCGAGGACGAGGACGGCGGCCGCTATACGCTCTACACGCTGTCGGGCGTCCCGAAAGACGCGTTCTCGAAGTTTCCGATGCCGCGCAATACGGCCGTGTTCGGGCCGACCTTCAACGGCGAAGGGATCGTGCGTTCCGACGACATCACGAAGGACCCGCGTTACGGCAGGAACGACCCGCACCGCGGCATGCCGCTGGGCCATCTGAAGGTAACGAGCTATCTCGCGGCGCCGGTCGTTTCGCGCACTGGCGAAGTGCTCGGCGGCCTGTTCTTCGGCCACCCGGAGCCCGCCGTGTTCACGGCGCGTTCGGAGCGGTTTGTCGCGGGCATCGCAGCGCAGGCGGCCGGTGCGATCGACAACGCGCGACTCTATCGCGCCGCGCAGGACGAGATCGCGGCGCGCTCGAAAGCACAGGCCGCGCTGCACAACCTCAACGAAACGCTCGAAGCGCGCATCGCCGAAGCAGTCGCGGACCGCGACCGCCTGTGGGAGCTCAGCGAAGACCTGCTTGTCGTGGCGGGCCTCGACGGCTCGCTGCAGCGCGTCAGCCCGTCATGGACGCGCGTGCTCGGCCATCCGGCATGGACGCTGACGTCGCAGTCGTATTTCGACCTGATTCATCCGGACGACCTCGAAGCCGTCAACGCGCGCATCCACGACCTGCGCGTGACCGGCGTGCCCGTGCGTTACGAAAACCGGCTGCGGCGCAGCGACGGCAGCTGGTGCTGGATTGCATGGACGCTCGCGCTCGATCCGCATACCGAGCGCATTCACGGCGTCGGTCGCGACGTCACCGCCGATCGCGAAACGCAGGAGGCGCTGCGTCATGCGGAAGAGGCGCTGCGTTTCGCGCAGAAGATGGAAGCGATCGGCAAGCTGACGGGCGGCGTCGCGCACGACTTCAACAACCTGCTGCAGGTGGTCGGCGGCAATCTGCAACTGCTTGCCGAAGACGTCGCCGGCTCCGAGCGGGCCGCGCAACGCGTGCGCAATGCGCTCGCCGGCGTCGCGCGCGGCGCGAAGCTCGCCGCGCAACTGCTCGCCTTCGGCCGGCGCCAGCCGCTCGCGCCGAAAGTCGTCAATCTCGGGCGCTTCGTGCGCGGCCTCGACGATATGCTGCGCCGTGCGCTCGGCGACGGCATCGAGATCGAGACGATCGTGTCGGGCGGCCTCTGGAATACGCTCGTCGATCCGTTCCAGGTCGAAAACGCGCTGCTCAATCTCGCGATCAATGCGCGCGACGCGATGAACGGCCAGGGCAAGCTCACGATCGAAGCGGGCAATGCCGCGCTCGACGACGCGTACGCGAAGCGCAATGCCGACGTGCAGCCGGGGCAATACGTGATGGTCGCCGTGACCGATACCGGTAGCGGCATGACGCCCGACGTGCAGGAGCACGTGTTCGAACCGTTCTTCACGACGAAGCGCGAAGGCCAGGGCACGGGCCTCGGACTCAGCATGGTGTACGGCTTCGTCAAGCAGTCGGGCGGGCATGTGAAGATCTACAGCGAGCCGGGGCATGGCACGACGATCCGTCTCTATCTGCCGCGCGTGCGCCAGGAGGAGGACCTCGAAACGGAAGTCGACCCGGGGTCGTCGAAGGGCGGCGCCGAGACGATCCTCGTGGTCGAAGACGACGAGGACGTGCGCACGACCGTCGTCGACATGCTGTCGAGTCTCGGCTATCGCGTGTTGCGCGCGAAGGATGCGCAAAGCGCGCTGGCGATCGTCGAAAGCGGCGTCCCGATCGATCTGCTGTTCACCGACGTCGTGATGCCGGGGCCGCTGCGCAGCACCGAGCTTGCGCGCAAGGCGCGCGAGCGGCAGCCCGCTATCGCGGTGCTGTTCACCTCCGGCTATACGGACAACGCGATCGTGCATGCGGGGCGGCTCGACGAAGGCGTCGAGCTGCTGAGCAAGCCGTACACGCACGAAGCGCTTGCACGCAGGATCCGCCATACGCTGCGCGTGCAAAGCGCGAACGGCCCCATCGGATTGACGCTGCAGGCCGAAGATTCGCAGACCGTGACGCTCGTCGACCGCAATCGCAACGAAACCTTCGATGCGGTGCGCGGGCTGCGGATTCTGTTTGTCGAAGACGACGAACTGGTGCGCGCGAGTACCGCCGAAGTCCTGCGCACGTTCGGACTCGATATTTTCGAAGCGGGCGGCCACGACGACGCGCAACAGCTGATCGCCACGCAGCCGGTCGACGTGCTGCTCACCGATGTCGGGCTCGGCGCTCATTCGGGTGTCGACCTCGCGCTCGAGGCGACGCGGCGTCAACCGCATGTGCGCGTGATCTTTGCGAGCGGCTATCCAGTCGAACTCGCGCCCGATCAGCAGGCGACGCTCGGCAACGCCCAGCATTTGCGCAAGCCGTACGATCCGCTCGACCTGATCAACGCACTGCATGCATGCGTGCCACACGATCCGCGAAATTTACCCGGGTAATATTGCATTGTCATTTATACCCGGATAGAATTCGGGCGACTCATCGTTCATTGAAGAGGCGTTCGATATGACTATTCACACCACCTCATCCTGCACGGCGTTCGAAGGCGTTCGGCGGATCGCGTCCGGCGCGCTTCGCGACGTCGCGGCCGCGGTCAAGCGCGCGCACGACCGCGCAGGCGGCGAGCCGATTCTCGTATTCGACGATGCGACGAGCAGCCCAATCGAGTTCGATCTGCGTGGCGGCGTCGACGACGTGCTGGCGCGGCTCGCCGACGCGGCCGCAAACGGCGCCGGCGCGGCCGGGCAGGATGACGAACCCGCTGCGGCGCGCAGCCGCGGCCGCCCGAAGCTCGGCGTGATCGCACGCGAGGTCACGTTGCTGCCGCGTCATTGGGAATGGCTCAATGCGCAGCCGGGCGGCGCATCGGTCGCACTGAGAAAGCTCGTCGACGCGGCGCGCCTCGCGCGTGCCGACAACGAACGCGTGCGCCTCGCGCAGGAAGCCGTCTACCGCTTCATGACCGCGATGGGCGGCAATCTGCCGGACTACGAGGAGGCGACGCGCGCGCTCTATGCAAACGACCGTGCGCGCTTCGAGCAGATGATCGCCGGCTGGCCCGGCGACATTCGCGAACACGCGGCGAAGCTCGCGGCTGCTGCGTTCTGCGAAGTAACGTGACAAAACGCGTGCAGAGCGCGACGAAGAGCGCGATCTGACGGGTGACAAAAAGCGCGCAAAAAAAAACCGCTCGCACCGGGGAGTGCGAGCGGAAAGTCGGAGAGTTACAACATCGCTTACGCTTCTCATGGGGTCGCGCAGCCAAAGCAGTGTAGCGACGCGCCCTGATGCCGATAATCAGACTAGTCCCAAAGAATCTCGATCGGGGTCGCTCGCCAAGCGGGCGCATGCGAAGGTTCCTGCTTTAACGCTTAGTCCGCGGCCCTGCAAGCTGGGGTTAGTTGCCTTGTCAGTGGAATTCCCTCTCCGTACACTCGCGCCTGGTACAGCCGCGCATTGCAGCGATCCCGACACGGCCGATCGATGCATAAGCGATAACGCGCCAATAACGAACCAATAACCAGATCAACGTTCACGCCGTATAGAGGAGAACCCCCGCGATGGCCGATTCCTACTTTCCCCGCTGGCGCCTTCAGCTACGAAGCGAAGGCCGCGTCATCGCCACCGACGAGCGGCTGCCATTGCCGCAAATGTTCGCAATGGGTATTCAGCACGTCGTCGCGATGTTCGGCTCGACCGTGCTCGCGCCGCTGCTGATGGGCTTCGATCCCAATCTGTGCATTTTCATGTCGGGTATCGGCACGCTGTGGTTCTTCGTCGTCACGGGCGGCCGCGTGCCCAGCTATCTCGGCTCGAGTTTCTCGTTTATCGCGCTCGTGATCGCGGTCACGGGCTATGTGGGGCATGGTCCGAATCCGAACGTGCCGCTTGCGCTCGGCGGAATCATTGCATGCGGTATCGTCTATATGATCATCGGCGCGGTTGTCGCGGCGTTGGGCACTGCCTGGATCGAAACGCTGATGCCGCCGGTCGTGACCGGCTCGATCGTTGCGGTGATCGGTCTCAATCTCGCACCGATCGCCGTGAAGAGCGTCAGTTCGACCGCCTTCGATTCGTGGATGGCGCTCGTGACGGTCGTCTGCGTCGGCGCGGTCGCGGTGTTCGCGCATGGCATGGTGCAGCGGCTGCTGATTCTCGTCGGCCTGCTGATCGCTTACGCAATCTATGCGATTGTCGCAAACGGCATCGGCATGGGCACGCCGATCGATTTCTCGGTCGTCGCGCACGCGCCGTGGTGGGGCATGCCGCGCTTCACGGCGCCCGTGTTCGATGCGCATGCAATGGCGCTGCTCGCGCCGGTCGCGGTCATCCTGGTCGCGGAGAACCTCGGCCATATCAAGGCAGTGGCCGCGATGACGGGGCAAAACCTCGACCGCTATATCGGCCGCGCCTTTATCGGCGATGGGTTTGCGACCGCGGTGTCCGGTTTTGCGGGCGGCACGGGCGTGACCACCTATGCGGAAAACATCGGCGTGATGGCGGTGACGAAGATCTACTCGACGCTGGTGTTCGTGATGGCCGCCGTGATCGCACTCGTCCTCGGCTTCTCGCCTAAATTCGGCGCAGTGATTCAGACGATTCCTGGGCCTGTGCTCGGCGGCGTGTCGATCGTTGTATTCGGGCTGATTGCGGTGACCGGCGCACGCATCTGGGTCGTCAACAAGGTCGACTTCTCCGATAACCGTAATCTGATCGTTGCCGCGGTCACGCTCGTGCTCGGCGCCGGCGACTTCTCGCTGAAGATCGGCGCATTCGGTCTCGGCGGCATCGGCACCGCGACCTTCGGCGCGATCATTCTCTATGCGCTGTTGCGCCGTAAGCCTGCGCAGGAACCGGTGGTCTGAGCTTTCCTGGGCGGCGCGCGGCGAGCGCGCCGCGCGAGAGCGCTTCGCATCGAAGGTATGCGTTTCCTGCGCGGCCGATCGTCGAACTTCTGTAGACCCTGGTTGCCGCCCGCGTTTGCGCGCCTAAGCTGAGTTCATGCGCGTGTTTTGCGCGGGCCGCGATTTCATCCTCTTTACGAATCGCAGACGACGCACCGTCGCAGTGCGTCGCGCCCCAGATCGACCGCGCAAACCTTGCGAGCGGTGCAAGCGTCGCAACGAAGCCCGTGCGAAAGTGCGCTACCGTGCGCATGGAGCTTGCTTGATGAGCAGCAGCTAATGCACATTTGACGCACGCACATCAGACACGGGGCCCGCGGGATCGCATTCATCGTCACGGATGCGGCTTCGCTCTCGCGTGAGAGGAACGCATGTCCACAGCGCAACAGGAAAGAACGGCCGCGGCGCCGCATGGTTTCGAATTGAGCGTGAGCTCGGGCTTGCAGCGCTTCTCGGTGCAGCACGGCGGGCTCACGTTGACGAGCGTATTCCAGCCTGTCTTCAGCCTCTCGCATATGCGCGCGGTCGGCTATGAAGGGTTGCTGCGCGCACACGATGCATTCGATCGCCCTGTTTCGCCGGTCGATGTGTTCGGCGAAGCAGCGCGGGTCGGCGACGTGCTGCACGTCGATCGGCTCGCGCAGGTGCTGCATATGGAAAACTTCCGGATGCTCGGCGCCGAGCGCGAATGGCTGTTTCTGAACGTGCATCCGGGCGCGCTGACCGATCCTTACCATTCGGCGTCGCTGCTCGCGAATCTGCGGCGGCTCGATCTGTCGCCGCGGCGCATCGTGCTCGAGGTGCTCGAGCAAAGCGCCGTAGACGTCGAGCATCTGGCCGACGCGGTGCGCCAGTTCCGCGAGCGCGGCTTTCTGATCGCGCTCGACGACTTCGGCGCCGGGCATTCGAATATCGAGCGCATCTGGCAGTTGAACCCCGATATCGTGAAACTCGACCGGATCATGCTGTCGCAGGCCGCGCATCGCGCCGATGTCGCGGCGATCCTGCCGGGCCTCGTCTCGCTGCTGCATGAGGCGGGCAAGCTCGTGCTGATCGAAGGTGTCGAGACCGAGCATGAAGCGCATATGGCGCTCTCATGCAATGTCGATTTCGTGCAGGGCTTCTTTTTTGCGCGGCCGGCGCCGGGCATTGCCGATAGCGTGCATGCGGCGTCATGCATCGGCGAACTGAGCGAACGTCACCAGACGCTCGTCGACGCGCGCGAACGGCAAGCCGCGAACCGGCTCGCGCCGTATCTGCGCGCATTCGAGCGTGCTGCCGAACGGCTTGCGGCCGGCGAACCGCTCGACGAAGTATGCTGGAACTTCCTCGCGCTCGACGATGCGGCGCGCTGCTACGTCATCGATGCGAAAGGGCGGCAGGCGGGGCGCAACGTGGTGCTGCGCGCCGATCGGGCGTCGTACGAGACGCGCTTTTTGCCGCTCACCGACGCGCAAGGCGCGAACTGGCTCAGGCGCCCGTACTTTCGCACTGCGATCGACGAGCCCGGGCGGGTGCACGTGACGCAGCCGTATCTGTCGATCAACGAAGCGCTTCCGTGCGTGACGTTGTCGGTTGCGACGCAGATCGGCGATCGAACCTGCGTGCTATGCGGCGATATCGACTGGGGCGACGACGAGCGGTTCTGAGATCATGTCGTTTTTGACGACGACCTGTTCGAAAGCCGAGTCATGCCCGATTCCGATCTGATTCGACCGCGCGCCGCGAAGCGCATCCTGCTCGAGGTCATCGCCACGACCGTTGCCGATGCGAAGGCCGCGGAACAGGCGGGCGCCGACCGGCTCGAGCTGATCACCGCATTCGGCGAAGGCGGACTGACGCCGAGCATCGGCATGGTCGAAGCGGTGGTCGATGCGGTGCGCATTCCGGTCAATGCGATCGTGCGGCCGCATAGCCGGTCGTTCGTATTCGATACGCACGACTATGCTGTCATGCTGCGCGATGTGCGAGCGATCGCGGCGGCGCGTGCGAACGGCGTCGTGATCGGCATGCTGACGCCGACCGGCGAGATCGATCGCGATGGGCTCGCGCGTGCGATCGATGCGGCCGATGGATTGTCGATTACGTTTCATCGCGCGTTCGATGAAACGCGCGATCCGCTACGGGCATTCGACGCATTGCTCGGATTTGGCGCGGTAACGAACGTGCTGACGTCGGGCGGCGCGCCGTCGGCGCTGCAGGCGCAGCAGACGATTCGCGCGCTCGTTGCGCAGGCGCGCGGTTCGCATTGCACGGTGCTCGCGGGCGCGGGGCTCACGGTCGATGCGCTGGCGGGTTTTGTCGCGGCGACCGGCGTGCATGCCGTGCATTTCGGCGGCGGCGTGCGGGTCGGCGGCAATGGGCTTGCGCCGATCGATGCCGCGAAAGTCGTGCGTGCGAGAGCGTTGCTCGACGCCGCTGCCGGGGGTGGCAACTGAAGGCAACGCGTAACCCGGGCCGCCATCCGCGCCGCGCTCACCTCGCCACAACGACTGGAATTCCCTTCAACGCCCCGCCGCCTTTTGCGTCGTCGAGCGCGCGCTGCACGGCCGCACCGGTCGCCGCATCCACGCCGACGCGCGCCGCGAGCTCACGTTCGCTGCGCTTCGCCGCGACGAGGTTCGCGAGCTTCACGTGGCCGTACCCGCGCACACGTGAATGCAGTTCGGCGAGCAGCGCGATGTCGTTCGCGTTGTCGGCGGTGATGACCGTCATCGCGCGTTCGATCGTCGACTGATAGTCGTCGGCGAGTTGCCGTTCCATGCGGCGCTCGGTCGTGCGCCCGAATGGATCGAGCGGCGTGCCGCGCAGGCTGCGACAACGGGCGAGCACGCGCAGCACGGGCCACATCCATTGTCCGAACGTCTGTTTGCGCGGTTCAATGGCGAGCGCGCGTGCTCCGCCGCCGTTACCGCTGCGCTTACCGCCGCCGCTGCCGCGCCCCGCACGTGACAATGCCGGCGGCGCCATATTGAACTTGACGCGAAAATCCTTGCCCGCCACGCCTTCAAACTGCGCTTCGAGCGCGTCACGGAAAGCCGGATCCGCATAGAGCCGCGCGACTTCGTATTCGTCTTTCACCGCGAGCAGACGATAGAAAGTCGTCGCGACGGCGCGCGTGATGCGCTCGCCCGAGACACCGGCTGATCCGCATGCGCGCGCTTCCGCACGCCGCACGGCATCCACGAGCGTGCGAAAACGCGTCACGTAGCCACGCCCGCCGTACGCCGCGAGCCGCGCTTCGCGGTCCGCGATCAGCGCATCGAGCGTCTCGGGCGCCTCGGGCGACACTACGGCGCTCGCTGTCGGCCGCGTTGTTCCCGCATGCCGTTGTTGCCACAACCTTTCAAGCGCCGCGGCATCGCCGGCCGCCATGCGCCCGATCGAAAATGCGAGCTGATTCATCTGCACCGCGACGTTGTTGAGCTCGATCGCCCGCATCATCGCTTCGAGCGAAACCGGCACGAGCCCCTGTTGCCAGGCGAAACCGAGCATCAGAATATTCGCGCCTATCGTGTCGCCGAGAAAACGCGTCGCAAGCGCCTGGGCGTCGCACGCAGCGAGCCGGTCGCTGCCTGCCGCGTGGCGCATCTTGTCGAGCAAAGCGCCTGCGTGCAGATTCGCATCGGGGTTACGCACGAACGCCGCATTCGGAATCGCATGCGTATTGACGACGATTTGCGTGCGCCCATGCCGCACCGTCTGCAACGCTTCGGCGCTTGCGCCGACCACCATATCGCACGCGAGCAGCACATCGGCCTGTTGCGTATCGATACGTACCTGGTTCAACCATTCGTCGCGCGCGGCGAAGCGCACATACGACAGCACCGAGCCGCCCTTTTGCGCAAAGCCCATGAAATCGAGCACCGACGCGCTCTTGCCTTCGAGATGCGCAGCCATGCTGATCAGCGCGCCGACCGTCACGACGCCGGTGCCGCCGACGCCGGTCACGAGGATGTCGTAGGGCGCGGCATCGAGTTTCGCAGCCGGCCGCGGTAGCGCATCGACGCGCGCCGCAAGCGCGTCGACATCGAAGGCAACGCCCGCGGCCTTCTTCAACGCGGCGCCTTCGACCGTGACGAAGCTCGGACAAAACCCGTTCACGCACGAATAGTCCTTGTTGCACGACGACTGATCGATGCGGCGCTTGCGCCCAAGCGGCGTCTCGACCGGCTCGACCGACAGACAGTTCGACTGCACGCCGCAATCGCCGCAGCCTTCGCAGACGGCTTCGTTGATAAAGAGCCGCTTGTCCGGGTCGGGAAATTCGCCCTTCTTGCGGCGGCGGCGTTTTTCGGCTGCACAGGTCTGGTCGTAGATCAGCACGGTGACGCCGTCGATATCGCGCAACTGCCGTTGCACCGCGTCGAGTCCGCCGCGGTGATGAAACGTCGTGCCTTTCGGGAACAGCGCGTGGTGTCCGTCGTATTTCTCCGGCTCGTCGCTGACGACGACGAAGTGCGAAACGCCTTCCGCTTCCACCTGCCGTGCGATCTGCGGCACGGAAATGCTGCCGTCGACCGGTTGGCCTCCCGTCATCGCGACCGCATCGTTATAGAGAATCTTGTACGTGATCGTCGCTTTCGCCGCGACCGCCTGACGGATCGCGAGAATGCCCGAATGAAAGTAGGTGCCGTCGCCGAGATTCTGGAATACATGGCGCGTCTTCGTGAACATCGCGTGCGCGGCCCAATCGACGCCCTCGCCGCCCATCTGGATCAGCCCCGTCGTATCGCGCTCCATCCACGACGCCATGAAGTGGCAGCCGATGCCGGCCTGCGCGATCGAGCCTTCGGGTACCTTCGTCGATGTGTTGTGCGGGCAGCCGGAGCAGAAGTAAGGCACGCGCCGCACCGCGTCGGCTTCGTTCGACAGGATCTGCGGCGCAACGAGATCGACGACGCGCTCGCGCCGGTCGAGCGTGGGCTTGTGGCGCGCGAGCCAGCTCGCGAACACGGGCAGGATCCGCGACGGCCGCAACTCGCCGAGCGCGGATAGCAGCGGTGTGCCGTCCTGCGCATGCTTGCCGATCACCGTCGGGCGCGCGCCGCTCGTCCGGTTGTACAGATATTCCTTGATCTGCTGTTCGACGACCGGACCTTTCTCTTCGATCACGAGCACTTCGGCGAGGCCGCCGACGAACGCATCGATGCGCGTCATTTCCAGAGGGAACGACAGGCCGACCTTGTAGATGCGCACGCCGGCCGCGTCGAGATCGGCGGCGCTCAGGTCGAGGCGGCGCAGCGCTTCCATCAGATCGAGATGCGCCTTGCCGCAGGTGACGATGCCCACATTCGCATGCGGGCTCGGCGCGATCCATTTGTCGATGCTGTTGATCCGCGCGAAATGCCGCACGGCGTCGAGCTTGGCCGCGAGCCGCGCTTCGATCGCGAGACTCGGCAAATCGGGCCAACGGTTGTGCAGGCCGCCCTCCGGTATCCCTTCATGCATCGCGGCGTCGGGGCGTGCCGTCCAGTCGGTGCGCAATGCGTCGAGGTCGACCGTCGCGCCCGATTCGACCGTCTCCGAGATCGCCTTGAAGCCGATCCATGCGCCCGAGAAGCGCGACAGCGCCCAGCCGTAGAGGCCGAACTCGAGCATGTCGGCAATGTTCGACGGATTCACGACCGGCATATGCCACGACATCATCGCGAACTCGCTTTGATGCGGCATCGACGACGACACGCAGCCGTGATCGTCGCCCGCGACCACGAGCACGCCGCCGTGCGGCGACGATCCATACGCATTGCCGTGCTTGAGCGCGTCGCCGGCGCGGTCGACGCCCGGCCCTTTGCCGTACCACATCGCAAACACGCCGTCGACGGTCCGTTGCGGGTCTGCTTCGGCGCGCTGCGTGCCCAGCACCGCGGTGCCGCCGAGCTCTTCGTTGATCGCAGGCAGGAAGCGGATCTTGTTATCGGCGAGCAGCTTGCCGGCCTTCCACAATTGCTGATCGACCATGCCGAGCGGCGAGCCGCGATAGCCGCTGACGAAGCCGGCCGTGTCGAGCCCGCGCGCCTCGTCGAGCGCGCGTTGCATCAGCACGAGGCGCACGAGGGCTTGCGTGCCGGTCAGGAAAATACGGCCGCGCGTTGCAGTCAGGTTGTCGGAAAGGCGATAGTCGGCGAGAGCGGGCGCGCCGTCCTGAGCGCGGTGCGACGTGACGTTCGGGTTGGCGTCCGGGTTGGCGTCCACCGTGACGTCCGGGTTTGCGTCATCGGGTAGGCGAGCCGTCATGAAGAGTCTCCGTTTCCTGTATCCGCATGCCCCGCCGACGGGTGCGATCGGCACGAGATCGGCACGAGCGTCGGCAATGCAGCGAAAGAGACTCTATTTTTTAGCGCCGGACAGAGAGAGTTTTTGCTAAGTTCGCGCGAAGATCGGGCGGCGGCGCGATGGGGCGGATGAATTCAGCCTTTTTTGAGATAAATCTGCCGGATCGCATGCGGAGCGCGTTGCCGCGGTACCTCTTATGCCTGCTCAGTCCGGATCGCATCGCCGGGCGCCAGCGGCTCGAACGGCTCGACATCGTTAAAGCGCGTGTAGTCGACGTGACTGATGCCGCCTTCTTCGCGGATCACGTCGACATAGCGGGACTGCCAGCGGATATCGGCGCTCGGCCATGCATACCGTGCCTGCATCGTCTGCGAGGTATTTTCGTCGGAGCCTTCGATCGTGAGCAGCACCTGGGCGTGCTGGCTCGCGAGCGACTCGGCGGTCTCGCCGAACAGCGGACTTTTCTCGTCGATCACGTGCATGAGGTTCCAGCCGAACATGAACAGCGGATGCTGGTCGCGCACGAGTTCGAGATCGCGAATCCGGCGGATGCGATAGCCCTCCGAGGTCGTTTCGATGCGCATCAGCCGCAGCCGGGCACGCGCTTCCGCGATCACGTTCTGACGCGCATTGGCTGCGCGCACCATCAGCGTGTTGCGGCCTTCGATCGGATGCACGACGGCAAGGCGCGCGAACATGATCTGCGCGCGCGGCCGCGAAAAGCGCGCGAACACGAGACCGGTGGCCAGCGCGATGCCCGACATGCCGACGAAAATTTCGAGCGTGGCGACGAGATGGGCGTAGACCGTCTGCGGATGCATGTCGCCGTAGCCAACAGTCGCGAGCGTTTCGACGCTGAAGAAGAACGCGCCGACGAAGTCCTGCGGAGACTGGTTCGCGATCGGCGCGTGGCCGAGCATATAGAGCGATGCGAAGCCGGTGTTGAGCACCAGAAACAACGCCGCGAGCGATGCGAAGAACGTGGGCCACTTCATCGTCAGCGCGCGGTGGTAGAGATCCTGCCAGACGCGCAGCGGCAATCCGTGCGTGACGATCGTATGTGCGTCGACGTGCGTGGTGCGATTGATTACGCGGTTGCTTCGGTGACCGGAGCGTCTCGGTTTGTCTGTCCGGTTTGGCATGCCGCTCGACGACATCGCGTTCTCACGGTGGTTGAAAACGCGCAAAGCGTAGCACGCGGCATGCGTGCGTCAGGTCGATTTTTGTCGCGGCGCGTTACGGGAACGCACGCGGCTTCGGAATGCCGGCGCCATGGTCGATGTCGGCCACGGCCTGGCGCCGCGCCGATTCGACAGCCTCGGCCTCGCTCGCGTAGCCGGCGTCGCCGCCCACGGTCGTCCAGCGCTGCACTGCGTGGTCGTTGTGCCGGATCTCGTATTCGGCATCCCAGCGCGCGCCTTGCAGCGCGAGCGGCCGCACGTGAATCGAATACACGCCATAAAGGAAGAGCGGTTCAGCCATGTTCGTCTCCGCCTGATGATGAGCGGAACGGGACGCGGCACGGGGCGCCGTTCGCAGCGAGCGGCCCGCATGCCGCGCGCGCCCGCTAGAGTTCGATTTCGCCGAGGATCCGATGGGCAAGCGCCTTTGCTTCTTCGAGCGCTTCTTCGGCACTGGCCGATACGCTGCCGACTTCGTAGACCGTGTTCTCGGTCTCGTCGCCTTCATCGCGCTCGAGCGCGACGACGCCCTGGTAGCGTCCACCGTCTACCGGCCGCACCGATGCCGTGGCCGTGTAGATCCCTTTCGTGTAGGTGACGTCCTCCATGATGCATCTCCTAGGAAGGAGATTCCATCCTAGCACGGCGTGTCGACGCTTTCAGCGCGGCGGCGCTCATGCCGGCGCGCCGGCTTGCGGCTTCGGTCTCGGGATCAGTCGCTCGTCGCGCGTTCAGTCGCGCATTTAGTCGCGCATTAGTCGCGCATTAGTCGTTTAGCAGCGACACCACTTCGTCGAGCGTCGGAGAATGCGCGCCCGAGTGGCGGCACGCGGCCGCGCCCGCGGCGAGCGCGAACGCAAGATGCTCGTTCCATTTGCGCTGCGGCGCGCTCATGAGGCTGAACAGCAGGCCGCCGATCGACGCGTCGCCGGCGCCGACCGTGTCGACCACTTCGACGCGCGGCGGCGCCGCTTCGACGATCAGCCCGCCGTCGATCAGCGTTGCCTTGTCCGCGCCGCGCGTGACGAGCACGATCGCGTCGGGGTTCATCGTGCGCAACTGGTCGAGCGCGTTCGCTTCGCTGGTTTTGAACAGCATGCGCAGGTCCTCGTCGGAGACCTTGATCAGGTCCGCGAGCGCGGCCATCTTGCGCAGCGTCGGCTCGTAGCCGTGCTCCATCAGATTCCGGTAATTCGGGTCGAAGCTGATCTTCACGCCGCGTTCGCGCAGTTGCGCCGCGAGATCGACGAGCGTCGTGCCGAGCGGCTGCCGCACGAGGCTGATGCAGCCGAAGTGCGCCCACTTCACCTGCGCTTGCCAGTCCTCGGGCAGCAGCGCGGGATCGAACGCGAGGTCCGCGCTGTTCTCGCCCATGAAGAAGTAAGCGGGCGGATGCGTCTGATGCACGATCGCAAGCAGCGGCGGGTGGTCGACGCGCTGCATGAAGCGCATGTCGAGGCCCGCGGCGACGCTCGCGTTCCACAGTTCGTCGGAGAAGCAGTCGGTGCCGAGCGACCCGGCGCATGCGGTCGGCAGGCCCAGGCGCGCGACCGCGCGCGCGACGTTCCAGCCGGCGCCGCCCGGATGCGACAGCCACTGCGAGTCGCCGGTGCGCACGAGGTCGGTCAGGATGTCGCCGGCCGATACGAAAACAGGTAATGCAGTGCTCGCGGTCATGGTGCTCACCGTGCGGTTCGATTCAGGGAAAGAGCGGCCTGCGCGGTGACATCCGCGGTTTGCGCTTCGGTTGCGGGATCCGGCAACGCGTGCATCAGCACTTCGTAGCAGGCGCCCATCGTGTGATAGTCGGTTTTGCCGGCCGGACTTTTTTCGTCGCTGTACTTGCGGTTGTCGCAAGTCAGGATGCGGTACCACGCGCCGTAGCGGTGATCGACGAAATAAGCCCAGCTGTAGCGCCACAGTTCGTCGTACCAGTCCCAGAAACGCTCGTTGCCGGTGCGCTTGCCGAGCAGTGCCGCGGCCGCGAACGTCTCGGCCTGCACCCAGAAGTACTTGTCGTGATCGCAGATCGTGCGGTCCGGGCCGAAGCCGTAATAGAGACCGCCGTGGTCGTTGTCCCACGCGTACGTCATCGCCGCGTCGAAGAGCTCGATGGCGCGCGGCAGCAGCCACGGCAGCGGGCGGTGCCGCTCGAGAATCAGCAGAAGCTTGGCCCATTCGGTCTGGTGGCCGGGCTGGAAGCCCCACGGCCGGAAGATGTTCGAGCTGTCTTCCTCGTTGTAATGCCAGTCCACCGACCAGTCCGCGTGATAGTGCTCCCAGACGAGCCCTTGCGACAGCTTCGCCTGGCGGATCGTCATATTGGTCGCGACGCGTTCCGCGCGGTCCAGATAGACGAGGTGGCCCGTCGCTTCATACGCGGCGAGCAGAGCCTCGGTTGTGTGCATGTTCGCGTTCTGGCCGCGATATGTGCTCACGCGCCAGTCGGCCGTCGCTTCGTCGGCGTAGAGCCCCGCGGCTGCGTCCCAGAAGCGGTGCTCCATCAGCTCGAAGGTGGCGGCGATCATCGGCTTCGCTTCCTCGATGCCGGCCATATACGCATGCGCGTACGCGAGCAGCACGAAGGCGAGGCCGTAGCAGTGGCGCGTGCCGTCGAGCGTGCGCTTGTGGCCGTCGCGCCATTCGAGCTCCCAGTCGTAGCCCTCGTTATGCGCGTCCCAATGCGCGTCGCGCAGGAACTTGAGGCCGTGGCGCGCGTATTCGAGGTGCTGCGCATCGCCGAACTGCCGGTACGCCATCGCGTAATTGAACACGTAGCGGCAGCTGCTGACGAGGTGGCGCGTCGTGCGGTCGTAGATCGAGCCGTCGTCGCGCAGGAAATGGAAAAAGCCGCCGCTCGGATCGAGCACGTTCGGCGCGTAAAACGCGAGCGTGTGCCGGATATGCGCGAGCAGGAAATCGCGGTCGCGGTAGCTCGTGACCGGCGGCACGCCGGCAGCGGTCGCTGAATCGGAACGAAGTGCGTCGGAAAGAAGCGTGTCGGATCGGGTCATGACGGATTCACCGAGGTACTGGCACGAACAACGAGATTGACGGGCAGGCGCACTTCGGCTTCGGCCGGGGCGTCTTCGAGCAGCAGCTCGATGCCGCGCCGGCCGAGCGCTTCCTTGTCGACGGCGATCGTCGACAACGGCGGCGTGGCGTGCGCGGCGGCGGGAATGTCGTCGAAACCGATGATCGCAATGTCGTCGGGCACACGCAGGCCGCGCGCGGTGCAAGCGCGCAGCGCGGCGAGCGCCGCCGCGTCGTTATACGCAAAGACCGCATCGGGCTTAGCGCCCGGCGCGTCGAGCAGGCGCTGCATTGCAAGCGCTGCGCCCGTGGCCGGGTCGAGTCCCGCGTCGATCGTCACTTCGAGCGACGGATCGAACAGCAGCCCCGCTTCGAAAAACGCGCGCCGGTAGCCGAGCGCGCGCTGCGCGATGCTGTAGTGCGCGAGCGATCCGCCGATAAACGCGACACGCGTGCGCTTCTGCGCGAACAGATGGCGCATGGCGAGCGCCGCGCCCGTTGCGTTGTCGAGGTTGACCGAGCGCAGGCCGGGCGCCCACAGGTCGATCAGGACGAGCGGGCGTTGCATCGCGGCGAGCGTCGCGAGCGTTTCGGGCTCGACGAAGCCGGCCACCGCGATCGCGTCGGGCGCATGCAGCCGCATTTGCTGCGCGACGTCTTCGGTCGGCCCGGCGGTCAGCACCGACGGCACGATGCCGCGCTCGCGGCACGCGTCTTCGACGCCGTGCAGCACGCTCGAGAAAAACGGGCTCGCGGCGAAATTGTTGTGCTGACGGTGCAGCAGGAACGTGAGCCGGCGAATCCGCGGGCGCAATTGGGCGGCGTCGTAGCCAAGCCGGCGCGCCGCTTCGACGACGCGCACGCGCGTCGCGTCGGAGAGGCCCGGCTGGTTTTTCAGCGCGCGCGAGACGGTGCCGATCGACACGCTGGCCTCGCGGGCGACGTCGCGAATCGTAGTTGCCATGGATGATTTCGAGGCCGCGCGCGAAGTGCGCGACGCGGCAGGATTCAGGTTCGGGCGATTGTATAGTAAAACGATGCTCAAAAACCCTCAGAATCATGGCTTGGACACGCGTAAATACCCGTATAGCTAGCGTTTTGGTCGTAAGTGTGTGTTTAGTAAAAATGCTAAACAGCTCGGTTTCATTCGGCGCGTTCGGCGGATTGGTGACGAGCACACGAGCACAAGCGCGCTGCCGCGGTCACGCGCGCGTGCGCGCACCGCGCGCTTTTCCATGCGGAGCAAGCGCAAGGCGTGAAGCTGTCTGTCTTGTCGGGAGGCGCGGTGCGGGTAAGTCGGCGTCCGCGCAGCGGCAAAGCCTGAACGTCGCGAGCGGCGTTCAGTCCATCGTCGCGTGCGATGCTTCGGCGCGGCCGTGCATCAGCGGCTCGCTTTCGCCCGCGTCGATCAGCACGAGCCCGGACGATTCATGTTTCGCGCGGCGTTTCGCCAGCGCCGCCACCGATGCGATGTCCTCGCTCGTACACGGTGCATGTGCGCCGTCCGGCCGCACATGCACGCAGCCGATCGCCATCGTGACGAAGCCGAAGAAGGTCGGATTGCCGCGCCGGTCCTCGCCGTGGATGCCGCCGGCAAGACGGTCGCCGGGTGCGTAGAAGCGCTGCGCGCCTTCGTTGAATGCATGAATCGCGCGCTGCGCACGCGCGATGCAATCGTCGCTCTGGAACAGAACGAGGAAATCGTCGCCGCCCACGTGGCCGAGGAAATCGCGCGTCGGATCGCAGACGTCCGCGAGCACGGCGGCGGCGAATTTCAGCACCTCGTCGCCTTGCCAGTAGCCGTACTGGTCGTTGAAAGGCTTGAAGTGGTTCAGATCCACGTAGCACGCGTAGAAGCCGGCGCCGTTGCCGAGCAGCCGCGCGATGTGCGAGCTGATCGGAATATTGCCGGGCAGGAAGGTGAGCGGATTCGCGTAGCGCGCCGCTTCGATGCGCACCTCGGTTACCGCGCGCACGAGGTTTTCGCCGGTGCCGAGGCCTGCGTATTTGCCGTTGTCCGTTATCACGAAGCCGTCGGCGAGATAGCGCTGGTCGTCGCTCGCAAGCAGCTTCGCCATCTGCTCGACCGTCATCGATTTCTCGATGATGACGGGCGACGCATTCGCAAACAGCAGGCACGGCCGTTTGCCGAACAGCTCGCGGTGATACGGCAGCGCGTAGCGGTCCATGAATGCGCGACGGTTGATCAGCGCGACCGGCTCGTCATGTTCGACCACCGCGACCGCATGCAGATGCGGGAGCCGGCTGAAGAGCTCGAGCACGTCGTTGTTCGTCGCATGGCGCGGCAGCGCGGGCGCGTGCACCATCATCTTCGCCGACGCCATGCCGCCCGAGGGCGACGCGGCCAGCGTGCGCGTCGCCTCCGGGAACACCGCGATATGGCCTGCGCGAATCGCCTGCCGCGCGTCGTCGGCGACATTGCGCGGCGGCCGCGCGTGCGGCTTGCCGAAGAAATAACCTTGCCCGCAGCCGATGCCCATGTCGCGCACGACGATCAGATCCGCTTCGTTGTCGATGCCTTCGGCGACGAGCGTCGCACCGCTCGCATTCGCGAAGTACTGCATCGCCTTCACCGCTTCGAACTTCAGCGGATCGCTCGCAATGTCGTGAATGAAGAAGCGGTCGATCTTCACGACGTCGGGCCGCAGCCGCACCCACAGATTCATGCTCGCGTTCGCGGTGCCGTAGTCGTCGAGCGCGAATTGCGCGCCCGCCGTGCGCAGCGTCGCGATCGCGGGCAGCACGTGGTTGACGTCGGGAATCGCACTCTGTTCGGTGAGCTCAATGACGATGCGGCTCGCGTCGACCCCGAGGCGCCTCAGCAGCGCGAACGTTTCGTCGCGCGCATCGGCGAGCTGGCGGATCGCGCCCGCGCTGAAGTTCAGGAACAGCTTGCCGTCGTAGCGAAGCCGCGCGAACGCCTCGATGCAGGTGTGCGCGGCCGCGTGCTCGAGCGGAATCACCGCGTCTTCCGCGGCCGCCTGCGAGAACAGCGCGAGCGGCATTTCGAGATCCGAGCCCTCCGGCCCGCGTATCAGTCCCTCGTAGCCGACGATCGCGCCGCCGTCGAAATCGACGATCGGCTGAAACACGGCGGACAAGCTGCGCTGGGCAATCAGATCTGCAATGCGGGAAGCACTGGACCGGGCGGGCGAGCGAAGTGACATGACGGACAGCCGGACAGGGGACGTTCGGCATATCGGCGGCGGCGCTGAAGTCTTGAATGAACTTTTAATGAATTCCGCATAGATATCGCGTTCGTCTTGCGCGAAACGTCTCGCGCTTTTTGCCTATCCCATCCGGCCAGGCTGACGGCAAACGTGTGCGCACGGTCAAATAACGTCGCAACAACACACGAAGCAACGACGGCACGTAAAACAGGAACCGCCTTGAAAGCCGCGCTACGCGGCGTTCGAAAACAGTCTCAGGGAGAGAGTGAATGAAGGTCTTATCACGGTCGAGGTCCAACCCCGCCGCCGACGGCAGCCGCTGCGTCCTGCTTTCCGGCGCGCTTCTGGGCGTTCGTTTCGCGCGCGCCCCAGCGTTGGGCGAGCGCCGCGCAGGTCATCAGCTGGATCTGATGGAACAGCATGAGCGGCAGCACGGCGGCGCCGACCGCATGGGTCGCGAAGATCACCTTCGCCATCGGCACGCCGGCGGCGAGGCTCTTCTTCGAACCGCAGAACGTGATCGTAATCTGGTCGGCGCGGTTAAAGCCCAAGCGCTTGCTGATAAACATCGTGAGCGCAAGCGCGAGCGCGAGCAGCACCGCACACGCAACCAGCAGCCCGCCAAGCGCCGAAAGCGGAATGTGGTGCCACAGGCCTTCGGTTACCGCTTCGCTGAACGCGGCGTATACCACGAGCAGGATCGAGCCCTGATCGACGTACTTGAGCACGCCGCGGTTACGGTCGACCCAGTTGCCGATCATCGGGCGCAGCAGCTGGCCCGCCACGAACGGCACGAGCAACTGAAGCACGATGTTCCAGACGGTATGCCACGGCGAAACGCCGCCAGCTGTCTGGCTCGCGACGATGACGCTCACGAGCGCGGGCGTGACGACAATGCCGAGCAGGCTCGAAGCGGACGCGCTGCACACGGCGGCTGGGACGTTCCCCTTGGCTATCGACGTGAAGGCGATCGACGACTGAACCGTCGAAGGCAGCGTGCAAAGGAAGAGGATGCCGATATAGAGCGATGGCGTGACGATCGGCGCAAGAAGCGGCTTGAGCGCGAGGCCGAGCAGCGGAAACAGCGCGAACGTGCATAGCAGCACCACCACGTGCAGGCGCCAGTGCGTCGCGCCGGCGATGATCGCCTCGCGCGACAGCTTGGCGCCGTGCAGGAAGAACAGCAGGCCGATCGCGACGTCCGTGACCCAGTTGAACGCCGCCGCGGCCTGTCCGTGAACGGGCAGCAGGCTGGCAAGAATCACCGTGCCGACGAGGCACAGTGTGAAATTGTCCGGAAGCAGTTTCGGGCGAGCCATCTTTGAAATCTCGATGCGGGTGAGGCGCACGGTATTAGGGAAAACGCTTATTTTCCATGCATTGGGATTAAATATGCAAATTCATTTGCCGAATTGATTGATGCGAACGGCGCATGAAAGGTGCCGGCCAGTCATGCCAGTCATCGAAAGGATGGGATCGAGCGTCGGGCGATGCGTCGGCGGCGGATTCGCGCTCGTCGAAAGAGGCATCACTGAGTATTGGCGAGGGGCCGGCGAAAGCGCAGTCGGCGGGGCTGCGAATGTGGGCCGTTTCCACTTCCGTACGCGCGCTTTCCCGCCCTCTTTTACGCCTCGCGGAAATCCCGGTCAGCCCCGTCAGACGTGCGTTACAGACAAGTCATTTGTCCGAGAAGCGAAGCGGTAACATGGTGTTACAACCCTGCTCAGGGCATAACACTTTTTGCCTCGACAGGTATGACGAGGCGCCCATAAATTACTGCTGAAAGGCCATTGGGACGCCCGTATTTCCGGATTACCGGAAAGCGGTTTTCGCAGCGTTCCATTCAGCAGGTAATTGATCGTGAACGCAGGGTTTTCTCGAGCGAAGTACTGGCTTTCGGGCGTGTTGGTGGCGGCCGCGGCTTCGCTTGCCCATGCGAACCCAATGCTCTCGCCGCGTGATGTGCCGCGCCATAACGCAGCTACCTCGTATCGTGCGTACAGTGCGACGCTCGTTGCGGCGCCGCGCATTCCCGCGTTCGACAATGCATCCGAAGTTCGCGCGCACAGGCTGCCTGCCGTGCAATACGCCGGTGTCCAATACGCGGGCGCGATCACACCGGTCAGCACCGAAACGCGCGGCGCAGCGCGTCCGCCGTCGAACAGCCAGGCGATGCACGCGGGCTCGATCCGCGACGATGTTGCGCGCTACAACGAAGAGCGCGTGTCGCGGCAGATCGCGCATCCGCCGGGCGAAGGCAGCCGGCCGCCGGGGCCGTCGCCTTACCGCAACTGAGCGCAACTGAGCGCAACTGGGCGCCACTGAGCGAGAGCGCAACCGAGCGGGACTCAGCGGCACTGAGCGAGAGCGCAACCGAGCGGGACTCAGCGGCACTGAGCGTGCAAAGTGCAACCGGCTGCGCGGCCTGCGTGTGCCGCCACCGTGTCCAGGGCCGATCCGGGCCGCCACTCCTCCAATTGATGTAAGCGCGCCACACCGCGCGCAACGCGCGGCATATTTATTGCCGTTCGCGATCCGCTCGCCCGCTCCCATGCGGCGCCGCGACATAAATCGCGGGCCTGCGCCTTTCCTCTTTGCGTCGATCCCGACAGCTCGCCTGCAGAGGCGGGTGCCTCCTCGTGCCGCACCGCAAGCAACGCCCCCGTCCACGCACGGCTTCAGCACTGATCCGTCAGCCAGGCTATCGGGCCCGCTATACCCGCAATAAGTTTCCGCGTTTTTGTCCAGAAAAATGGCCGGCAAAGATGGCCCGGCCCAGATCGGCCCGACGCCCGCACCGGTTCCTCGTGACGGATCGGCGAGCGTCCTGCTGCACAGCCCCATCCATTTGACAAAGACAGGAGAACCCATGAAAACAGCGGTCAGCCGTGCAATCAGGTGTACTTCACGCACGGTGCTGAAGGCGGGCGCCATCGCCGCGCTCGCAGCTGGCGCGGCTTCGCCGGCGTACGCGCAATCGAGTGTGCAGCTCTATGGTCAGGTCGACGAATGGGTCGGCGCCCAGAAATTTCCGGGTGGCGAGCGCGCGTGGCAGGTGTCGGGCGGCGGGATGTCGACGTCGTACTGGGGAATGAAGGGCTCCGAAGATCTCGGCGGCGGCGTCAAGGCGATCTTCGCACTCGAGGACTTCTTTCGCGCGCAGAACGGCCGTTACGGCCGCTTCGACGGCGATACGTTTTTCGCACGCAACTCGTATGTGGGCATCGAATCGCCCTGGGGCACGGTGACGGCCGGACGGCTGACCACGCAGCTGTTCGTGTCGACGATTCTTTTCAATCCGTTTATCGATTCGTACGTGTTCTCGCCGATGGTCTATCACGTGTTCCTCGGCCTCGGCACATTCCCGACCTATACGACAGACCAGGGCGTGGTCGGCGATTCGGGCTGGAACAACGCGATCCAGTTTTCGTCGCCGAGTTTCAACGGACTCTCCGGCAGCGCGATGTACGCGTTCGGCAATTCGGCGGGACAGAACGGCGCGAAAAAATACAGCGTGCAGTTCCTGTACTTCAACGGTCCGTTTGCGGCGACCGGCGTCTATCAGTACGTGAACTTCAACAGCGATCCGGCCGACCTCGGCACGCTCGTGTCCGGCATGAAGAGCCAGGGCGCCGGCCAGTTCGGCGTGACCTACGACCTCAAGTTCGTCAAGTTCTACGGCCAGTACATGTACACGACGAACGACCAGCAAACCGGCAGCTGGCACGTGAATACCGCACAGGGCGGCGTGACGGTGCCGGCGGGGCCCGGCACCGTCATGGCCTCGTACGCATACTCGCGCGACAGCGGCGGCCTCGACCAGACACGTCAGACGGCGGCGTTCGGCTACGACTATCCGCTGTCGAAACGCACCGACGTGTACGCGGCCTATCTGTACGACCATTTCTCCGGCCAATCGAGCGGCGACACTTTCGGAATCGGCATGCGCACGAAATTCTGAGCGGCGTCGGGCGTGGATTGACGCGCCGTTGCCGCTTTGCTGACCAGTCTTTGATAAAGTCGCCGGGAGTTCAACGATTGATTCCTGTCAAGAGCGACTGGCTATGGATACGCTCATCAGCATGAAAGTGTTTCGTTATGTCGTCGAAATCGGCAGCTTCGTCGGCGCGGCGGAACGGATGGATATGTCGGCGGCAATGGCGAGCAAGCATGTCATGCATCTCGAACAGCAGCTCGGCGCGCGCCTTCTGAACCGCACGACGCGCCGTGTTGCGCCGACCGAAGCCGGCCGCGAATACTACGAGCGGCTCAGCCAGGTGCTGGCCGAACTCGACGAAGCGGAGCAGGCAGTCGGCGCGGCGAGCGTCGTGCCGCAGGGACGGCTGCGCGTGTCGTCGCTGTCGGCGTTCGGTCTGCGTCATGTGATGAGCGCGACCGCCGATTACGCGACGCTGCATCCGCAGGTGACCGTCGACATCACGCTGTCGGACCGCGTCGTCGAGATGATCGACGAAGGCTTCGACGTGGCGATCCGCGCGTCGCCGACAGGCCTGAAGTCGTCGTCGCTGATCGCGCGGCAGGTCGCGACCGCGCATATCGTGCTGTGCGCGTCGCCCGACTATCTGCAGCGGCACGGCGTGCCGAAGACGCTCGACGATCTCGCACGGCACAACTTCATCGAATACTCGGGCGTCTCGGCTCAGGATCTGCTGACGGCGGCAAATGCCGCGAATGCGGGCAGCGCGCACTTGCGGCTGACGGGCAATATGGTCGTCAATCACCTCGAGGCGCTGCGCGTGGTCGTGCTGCAAGGCGCCGCGATCGCGCTGCTCGGCACCGAAGTGGTCGGCGACGACATCGCTGCCGGCCGGCTCGTGCCGCTGCTCGTCGACGTCCTGCCGCCGCGCGAGCTGCCGATTCACGTGATGTACGCAAGCCGGCGCCACGTGTCGGCGAAAGTGCGCTCGTTCGTCGATTTCCTGGCCGACCGGTTCTCGAACGAATCGCTGTGGCCTACGCTCGAACAGGTGCGCACGCTTGCAGCAAGCTGACGCCGCCACCGTTGGCGCAAAACCGTTTCGATATACTGCTTCCAGCACCCGCGAAGCGTGACCGTCGCCGCGCTGCGTCAATGCAGCATCGCATCTCGTCGCGCATCCATCGATCCGGGGGAGACATGACTGATCTTTCCACGCCGCAGCGCGCCGGCGGCGCCGCGCTATCCGACGAGGCGCCCGCAAGCGAGTCGCCGCCGCGCGCGGTTCAGCCCGGCCAGTCGAGCGCGCGCGGGCAGCGCGCGCGGCCCGCGCGTCTGCGATTCGTCACGGCGGCCGCGCTATTCGACGGCCACGATGCGTCGATCAACATCATCCGGCGCATGTTGCAGGCAAGCGGCGTCGAGGTGGTCCATCTGGGCCACAACCGCTCCGTCGAAGAAGTGGCGACCGCCGCGTTGCAGGAAGACGCGGATGGCGTCGCGGTGTCGAGCTATCAGGGCGGCCACGTCGAATATTTCCGCTACCTCGTCGATCTGCTGCGGGCGCGCGGCGGCGAGCGGATCAAGGTGTTCGGCGGCGGCGGCGGCGTGATCGTGCCCGACGAAATCGCGGAACTCGAACGCTATGGCGTCGAGCGGATCTATTCGCCGCACGATGGGCAGCGTCTCGGTTTGCAGGGGATGATCGACGACATGATCGTGCGCTGCGCCGACGCGGCGCGCGATGAGCGGCAAGGCGAACAAATGGCGCAGCGTTCGGCCGTGCAGTTAGCCGGCGAAATCGCGCGAGCGTTGACCACGGACCTCGCACGATCCGACACGCCAAAGCACGCAGACAGCGCAGCGCAACGCGCCGCGGACTCGAATGGCGCTGTCTTCCGCAAATTGGCGCAACTGATCACCTACCTCGAAACGGGCACCGAGGCCACGGCCTCTGCGGCCACCGCCGCATTGAACGCCGCGCTCGCACCGCACGCACACGCAGCGCGTGTACCGGTGCTCGGCGTTACCGGCACCGGCGGCGCGGGCAAATCTTCGCTGACCGACGAACTGATTCGCCGCTTTCGCCTCGACTACGACGATGCGCTGACGATCGCGGTGCTCGCGATCGACCCATCGCGCCGCAAGTCCGGCGGCGCGCTGCTCGGCGACCGCATCCGCATGAATGCGATCGGCGACTGGGGCGCGGGCTCGCGCGTCTTCATGCGCTCGATGGCGACGCGCGAGGCGTCGAGCGAAATTTCCGACGCGTTACCCGATGCGATCGCCGCCTGCAAGGCAGCCGGCTTCGATCTGATCGTCGTCGAGACATCGGGCATCGGCCAGGGCGACGCCGCAATCGTGCCGCACGTCGACAAATCGTTGTACGTGATGACGCCCGAATTCGGCGCGGCCAGTCAGCTCGAGAAAATCGACATGCTCGATTTCGCGGATTTCGTTGCGATCAACAAGTTCGACCGCAAGGGCGCGGCCGATGCGTTGCGCGACGTCGCGAAGCAGGTGCAGCGCAATCGCGGCGAATTCTCGACGGCGCCGGCCGGCATGCCGGTGTTCGGCACGATAGCCTCGCGCTTTAACGACGACGGCGTGACCGCGCTCTATCAGCGCGTCGCTCGCGCGCTGCGCGCACGCGGACTGCGCGAAGGCCGCGCGCGGCTGCCGCTGCTAGATGGCGTGCGTCATTCGAGCGGGCGTCATGCGATCGTGCCGCCCGAACGTGTGCGTTATCTGTCGGACGTCGCACAGACCGTGCGCGACTATCGCGCGCGAGCCGAAGCGCAGGCGCGCATCGCGCGCGAGCGCTGGCAACTGATCGAAACGCGTCGGATGCTGGTCGGCAGCATGTCCGAACCTGCGGATTCCGCTGCCGCTTCGTCGCAAGCCGGCGATCGCGCGACAGGCTCTTCAACCGTCGCGTCGCAGCGTCGCGGCACATCGATCGACCCAGCGACCAACCCAGCGACCAACCCAGCGACCAACCCAGCGATCGACACATTGATCGCCGCCCGCACTGCGCAACTCGGCGAACGCGAAAAAGCGTTGCTCGACACATGGCCGCACACCGTGGCCGCCTATTCGGGCGACGAACACGTCGTGAAGATTCGCGACCGGGAAATCCGCACCGCGCTGACGGTCGAGACGCTGTCGGGCAACGCGATTCGCAAGGTGTCGCTGCCGAAATACACGGACCCCGGCGAAATCCTGCGCTGGCTCATGCTCGAAAACCTGCCCGGTTATTTTCCGTACACGGCCGGCGTCTTCCCGTTCAAGCGCGAGAACGAAGACCCGACGCGCATGTTCGCGGGCGAAGGCGATCCGTTCCGCACCAACCGCCGCTTCAGGCTGCTCTCGGCCGGCATGCCGGCCAAGCGGCTGTCGACTGCGTTCGATTCGGTCACGCTATACGGCGAAGAGCCGCACGAGCGCCCCGATATTTACGGCAAGGTCGGCAATTCGGGCGTGTCGGTCGCTACGCTCGACGATATGAAAGCGCTCTATGACGGCTTCGACCTGTGCGCCCCGGACACATCCGTGTCGATGACGATCAACGGTCCCGCGCCGGCGATTCTTGCGATGTTCTTCAATGTCGCGATCGACCAGCAGATCGAACGCGCCCGCGAGCATGCGCGGCAGGCGGGTTGCGAACCGCTGTCCGACGAGGCACTCGAAGGCGCACGCCGCACCGCGCTCGAAAATGCGCGCGGCACCGTGCAGGCCGACATCCTCAAAGAAGACCAGGGGCAAAACACCTGCATCTTCTCGACCGAATTCAGCCTCAAGGTGATGGGCGACATTCAGGCGTATTTCGTCGAGCACGGTGTGCGTAACTTCTATTCCGTCTCGATCTCTGGTTATCACATCGCGGAGGCCGGCGCGAACCCGATCTCGCAACTTGCGTACACGCTTGCGAACGGCTTCACGTATGTCGAGGCATATCTGGCGCGGGGCATGTCGATCGACGACTTCGCGCCAAATCTGTCGTTCTTCTTTTCGAACGGCATGGACCCCGAGTACACAGTGCTCGGCCGCGTCGCGCGCCGCATCTGGTCGGTCGCGCTACGCGAGCGTTACGGGGCCAACGAGCGCAGCCAGAAGCTCAAATATCATGTGCAGACGTCGGGCCGCAGCCTGCATGCGCAGGAAATCGACTTCAACGATATCCGCACGACGTTGCAGGCGCTCATCGCGATCTACGACAACTGCAATTCGCTGCACACGAACGCTTTCGACGAAGCGATCACGACGCCGACCGAAGATTCGGTACGGCGCGCCGTCGCGATCCAGCTGATCATCAACCGCGAGTGGGGGCTCGCGAAGAGCCAGAATCCGAACCAGGGCAGCTTCGTCATCGATGAACTGACGGACCTCGTCGAAGCAGCGGTGCTCGCCGAGTTCGACCGGCTGACCGAGCGCGGCGGCGTGCTCGGCGCGATGGAAACCGGCTATCAGCGCGGGCGCATTCAGGACGAGTCGATGCTGTACGAGCATCGCAAGCACGACGGCTCCTATCCGATTGTCGGCGTGAACACGTTTCTGGGCGCTCATCCGCATGAAGCGCCGCCGCCGATCGCCCTTGCGCGCTCGACCGAAGACGAGAAGCAAAGCCAGCTGGAACGGTTGCGCGCGTTTCAGGCGCGGCATCGCGATGCCGCGCCCGCCGCACTCGAGCGTTTGCGGCAGGCGGTGATCGACGACCGGAACGTGTTCGCGGTGCTGATGGATGCGGTGCGTGTCTGCTCGCTCGGGCAGGTCACACATGCGCTGTTCGAGGTGGGCGGGCAGTATCGCCGCAATATGTGAGCGCGAAGGGTGCGCCAGGGTGCGCCAGGGTGCGGCACCGCGCGGCAGCACCGCTACGCGGCCGCCGTCTCGCATGTGCCGCTATGCGCCGATCGATAACCGCTTCTTCGTATCCGCATACTCCTGCTTGAGCCGCGCGACGAGTTCGGCGACGCTCGGCACGTCGTCCATGAGGCCGACGCCTTGCCCCGCACCCCAGATATCGCGCCACGCCTTCGACTTTTCGTTCGCGAAGTCCATCTTCGATTTGTCCGACTCGGGCAGTGCATCGGGATCGAGCCCGGCGGCGACGATGCTTTCGCGAATGTAGTTGCCATGCACACCGGTGAACAGATTCGTGTAGATGATGTCGGCCGCATTCGAATGAACGATCGCCTGTTTGTAGCTGTCGACCGCGTGCGCCTCGCGCGTGGCGATGAAGCGCGTGCCCATATAAGCGAGGTCCGCGCCCATCGCCTGCGCGGCGAGAATCGAGCCGCCATTTGCAATCGCGCCCGACAGCACGATCGGCCCGTCGAACATGCGCCGCACTTCGCCGACGAGCGCGAACGGCGACGTCGTGCCCGCATGGCCGCCCGCGCCGGCTGCAACCAGAATCAACCCGTCGACACCGGCTTCGAGCGCCTTGTTCGCGTGACGCAGGTTGATCACATCGTGCAGCACGATGCCGCCGTAGCCATGCACCGCATCGATTATTTCCTTCGCCGGCGCGCGCAGGCTTGTGATGAAAATCGGCACCTTGTGCTCGACGCAGACGCGCACGTCGTGTTCGAGCCGCTCGTTCGAATGGTGGACGATCTGGTTGACGGCGATCGGACCGATCACCGCATCCGGGTGCGCGGCCTTATGGTCGGCAAGCGCGGCCTGAATTTGCGTGAGCCATTCGTCGAGCCGTTCCGCGGGCCGGGCATTGAGCGCGGGAAACGCGCCGACAATTCCGGCCTTGCATTGCGCTAGCACGAGTTCCGGATAGCTGACGATGAACATCGGTGAAGCGACGACCGGCAGCGTGAGATTTTGCAGAACGGCTGGCAATGCCATGGCGGAAGTCTCCTGAACGATGAATCCTTGCCGATGCGCCCTGCGCAGCGGGGCGGCATGATGAGTGTAGCCGGAAGCGGCGTGCGGGCGGCGGTGCTCGATCCGGTTACATGCCGGTATGAACGATTGCGGTATGAACGATCGTTCGATTATAGGGCGGCACCTTGCTGCTGATGCGCCATCCCCGGTTGGAGGAAGAGTTCGGTTTCTATATTTGCGTGGGCTAACCCACCTCGCGCGGGCACAGCGGCCTTCTACAATGCGCACACTCACAATGACAACGAGAATGCACCGATGCCCTTCGAGCACTACGCACCGTTTCGCTTCTCAGCCGAGGGCGCCGAAATATATGGCGTCAAGGGCGGATCGGGGCCGCCGCTGCTTCTGCTGCACGGCGATGCGCAAACGCATGCGGTTTGGCATCGGTGCGCAACACCGCTTGCCGCGCATTTCACCGTGATCGCAACCGACCTTCGCGGCTACGGCGCATCGGCGACGCTGCGGGGCGATGCAGCGCCGCACGAGAAGCGTTCGAAGCGCACGCTGGCGGCCGACCAGCTTGCGGTGATGCGCCACTTCGACTACGAGCAATTTCTCGTCTGTGCGCATGATCGCGGCGCGCATGTTGCGTATCGGATGGCGCTCGATCACACCGCCGTCGTCGAGCGTTTGATGCTGCTCGATAGTGCGCCGGCGTGTGCAACGGACCGACAGGCGCAGCGAGTGGCTGCCGGCCCTGCGGCGGGCGCGGCAGACGGCCTCGATTTCGAACACGACCGGGCCGATATCGAACGCGGCAACCGGATCGGTTGCCCGCTGCGCGTGCTATGGGGCGCACGTGGCGTGTCCGGGTCGTACGCCGACCCGCTCGCCGGATGGCGCAAAGTCGCGCGTGACGTCAGCGGCCGCGCGCTGCCATGCGGTCCCTCGATTCCCGAGGACGCGCCGGACGAACTGATGGCCGAAATGTTGTCGTTCTTCGAAGCTATTGATTCGTAGCGGTGGACGTGCGCGCGGCAGTGCGTGTCGTGGTGCGCGAGCCGGAGGCGCGCGCAGGCGGCCGCCGCGCCGCGGCCTGCGTCGCATCGCCTGCCGCGCGTCCGGTCAGCGGCGGCAGACGGCGCGGCACCGGCGTCGATTTGACGATTGCCGTACTGGTTTCCGCGCGTTCGGTGACTTTCGACAGAATCTCGTCGAGCTGCTCGATCGTGCGCAGATAGAGCCGGCAGACAAAGCAGTCGTCGCCTGTCACCTTGTCGCACTCGACGAACTCCGGAATGCGCCGGATCACTTCTTCGACCAGATGCAGCTGGCCGGGCAACGGCTTGACCCGGACGATCGCCTGCAACGTATAGCCGAGCGCGCGCGGGTCGATCTGCACCGTGAAGCGCCCGATTACCCCCGAGGCTTCGAGACGCCGTAGACGGTCGGCGGTCGCGGGCGCCGACAGGCCGACGCTGCGCGCGAGTTCGCTGACGGGCTGACGCGCGTCGTCGGCGAGCGCCGACAACAGTGCGCGGTCGGTATCGTCGAGCGGTGCGGCCGGCGCGTGGGCAGCAGGCGACGCGGACGATGCGGCGGAACTGAGGCGTTTGGTCATCTGAACCTTCGTTTGCGAAGTCGAAACGGCGATTGGCTTAAGTTTAGTCATGTATTCTCGCTTGCGCATTCATTACACTGCCATCATTCGTGTGAAGCTCTCGGGGAACAGTGATGGCAGGCGGCAATGAAATCCGGCGCGGTGCGCTCGAGATGACCATCGCGATGCTGATGTCGGGCACGATAGGCTGGCTCGTCGTGTCGTCGCAGCAGTCGTCGCAAAACGTCGTGTTCTTCCGCTGTCTGTTCGGCGGCGCGACGCTCGCGCTCGTCTGCGCGGCGCTCGGTCTTTTCAGGCGCAAGCTGTTCAGCTGGCGCGTCGTCGCGCTCGCCACGCTCGGCGGCGTTGCGATCGTCGCCAACTGGGTGCTGCTGTTTGCCGCCTACTCGCGCGCGTCGATTTCGATGGCGACCACGGTCTACAGCACGCAGCCGTTCATGCTGGTCGCCCTCGGTGCACTCGTGTTTCGCGAGCGCATCACTGCATCGGTCGTCGCATGGCTTGGCATTGCGTTCGCCGGACTCGTGCTCGTCGTGCGAGTCGAACCTGCGGTGCTTGCGGTGCCGGGGGAATATCTGCAAGGCGTCGAGCTTGCGGCCGGCGCGGCATTCCTGTGGGCGATCTCGTCGATCGTGACCAAGTCGCTGAAGTCGACGCCTCCGCATCTGATCGCACTCTTCACGGCGGCGACCGGCGTCGTGCTGCTTGCGCCGTTTGTCAGCTTCGACGCTTTGCCGACTAGCGCGATCCATTGGCTGCAGCTGGCGACGCTCGGCATCGTCAATACCGGCGTGATGTACGTGCTGCTGTGCGGCGCGATCCAGAAACTGCCGACTGCGATGACGGGCGCGCTTTCATTTATCTATCCGGTGGTGGCGATTATCGTCGACCGTGTTGCGTTCGGACAGAAGCTCGCGTGGGTTCAGATGGTGGGCGCGGTGCTGATTCTGCTGGCGGCGGCGGGCGTCAATCTGGGCTGGCGGATCGTACCGGCGCGTCGTTACTCATCGTCGTAAGGGCAGGCTCGGGCCGAACGACAGGTTTGAAATGCATCGGTAGATAATACGGATTCCGTAACATGAAGCCGGACCGACGCATCGCCTGTCTGTGCATCGCCCGCTGGCCGCAGGACGTCGTTTCCGGCCGCGAAGCCGAGGTCCGTAGGGAAACCCCCGATGCGTGAGTATGCATCCTGGAAGTATCATTACGACTGACGCTGATCACGTCACAAACAAAACGTTGCGCCGCTCGCCAGATTTGCCGAGCGGCTTTCTTTTTTCCGCTTCGGGTTTCCGCGTCCGTTTTTCACCATGCGCGTGCGCTCACACGCTCGCCGTCGATGTGCAGCGGACCTTTGCTGCCGGCAAGTTCCCCGACGATCTGTCGCACCAGCGCCGGCCATGCATCGCGCGGCGCCAGGATCGCCGCAGCGGCGCGCATCGCGCTGGCGTTTTCGAGCATGTCGATCAATGCGCCGAAATCCGTTGTGCGCACATCGAGCAGCCTGAATACGAGCAGCACCTTGAGCGCGTTTTTCGCGTTGCGCTTCGGGTCCGCGCGCAACCATGTCAACCGCGAGAAGGCGCGTTCGAGCGCCGGCTCGACGTTTGAGAACGGTGCGCCATGACCGGGAATCACCGTCGCAACGTCGAGACTCGCGATCAGTTCGAGCGCAGCCTGCTGTTCCGCAAATCCGCTCTCGCCGTCGAGTTCGGGAAAGATTACGCCGAAGCCGTTTTCCCACAACGCGTCCGCGCTGATCAGCAAGCGCTCGTCGGCGCAGAAAAGCATCAGCGAATGCGGATCGTGGCCCGGCGCGCCGAGCACCTGCCAGTCGAGTGCGCCCATTTCGATGTGCATACCCGGTGCGAGCGAGCCGTTCGCCGAGAAGCGTTCGCAGAACTGTCCCGTCGCGCGAAATGTGAGGCGCGCTTCATCCCATTGCCGCACCGTTTCGATCTCGGTGTCGGGGATCAGCGTTTCGCAGCCCCATGTTTGCTGCAAGAGCGTGTTGCCGCCGCAATGGTCCGAATGCAGATGCGTGTTGACGATGCGATCGAGCGCGCGCGTGCCGAGAGCGTGACGCACGAGCGCAACCGTTTGCGGCGCGTGCGTCGCGTATCCGGTATCGACGAGCGTCGCGTTGCGATCGTCGATCAGCAGCACGTTGTTCGACGATAGCCAGCCGCGTTCGAACACGCGCATCGACGCGGGTAGCGCAATCATGGCGCGGCGCCTTTTTTCACGGGTCGAGGCGTGGACCCCGGCGCGGGTTCGGAGAGCGGCTTCGGCATCACGAGTACCGTCGCGCTCGCGAGCATCACCGTTTCGCCGCGCTCGCTCACGGCGTTGCCGTCGAGTTGAACGAGATCGCCGGCGAGGCTCGGCTTCCAGAACGCGCTGCGCACGGCCCACGTGAACGTCAGCGTGTCGTCGCTGCGCACGGCCTTCTTGAGCTTGATGTCGAACTCGAGGCCGAGCGGTTGCGCGTATCGGGAAAAGTGCGTGGCGATCAGCGCCATCAGATGCGCGGCAGGCTGCGTGCCCGATGCGATCAGCGTGCCGAAGCGGCTTTGCGCGGCATAGGCTTCGTCGTGATGCAGCGGATTCATGTCGTTGACGAGCGTCGCGAACGACTTTACCGAATCGTTGGAGAACGCGAGCGTCGTGCTGAAGCGTTCGCCGATCGTCACGACGCGCGGCGGCGAATTCATCGCGAATCCTTATCGCTCGTGCTCTGCCTCGCATCCGGCGCGCTAGTGCGTTGCGACATCAGGTGCGCATGCCTCGCTTCGAGCTGATCCCAAACGGCGCGCTTCGCCGCTTCGTCGTACAGCGACCAGTTTGCGATCTCGTCGATCGTGCGCAGACACCCGTCGCACCAGCCGGTCGCATCGTCCATCCGGCAGATGTTGATGCACGGCGACGGCACCGGTGCGACGCTTTCCGTTTCGGGCGCGGCCTCGGTCATACCGGTTCGCGCAGCGCGACGTCGACCACGGGCGCGCCCGTCAGCGCGACGAGTTCCTGCGGCGACAGATTGAACACCGCGTGCGGATGCCCTGCCGCAGCCCACAGGCTGCCGAGCGCGAGCAGGTCCGCATCGATCAGCGCGACCGGCGCCGTCGCATGGCCGATCGGACATACGCCGCCGATTGCATAGCCGGTCTTCTCGCGGACGAACTTCGCGTCGGCGCGGCCGACTGCGCCGACGTGCGCGGCTACCTTGTGTTCATCGACGCGATTCGCGCCGCTCGCGACCACGAGCACGGGCGCGTCGTCCTCGCGACGGCGAAACAGGATCGACTTCGCGATTTGCGCGACCGAGCAGCCAAGCCCCGCGGCCGCTTCGGCCGATGTCTTGCCGGTCTCGGGCAGCATCACGATCTGGCCGGCGTGGCCGCGCTCGCGCAACAGCAGTGCGACGCGGCGTGCCGCGTCGGGCAGCGCGTCGAGATTGGTCGGCATGGCGGCGGTCGCGTTGCGGGACGAAGCGTTGTTGGTGTCGTGTGTCATTGTCGAATGTGTCCGTTCTTCTGCGGTGAATTCAGGCGCAGCTTGTCTGCTCGCTGCGCGCCTTGGCCAGCGTCGCCTTGCCGGCGCGCGATGCGTTCTGTCGCCCGATCGACTTCGAGATAAAGTCGCCGATCTCGACGACTTGCGCGAGATCGACGCCCGTTTCGATGCCCAGGCCGTTCATCAGGTACAGCACATCCTCGGTCGCGACATTGCCGGTCGCGCCTTTCGCATACGGGCAACCGCCGAGCCCCGCGACCGACGCATGAAAAATGGCAATACCTTCCTGCAGCGCGGCGTAGATATTCGCGAGCGCCTGGCCGTAGGTGTCGTGGAAGTGTCCCGATAGCCGTTCACGCGGAAACACCTCGGTAACGGCGGCGAATACCTCTTGGGTGCGCCTCGGCGTGCCGACGCCGATCGTGTCGGCAATGTCGATCTCATCGCAGCCAAGCGCGGCAAACCGTTCGACGACGTCGACGACCGATGCGACCGGCACTTCGCCCTGGTACGGGCAACCAAGCGAACACGACACGCTGCCGCGCAGGCGCAGGCCTTTTTCCTTGGCCGCATGTGCGACCGGCGCGAAACGCTCGATACTTTCGGCAATGCGGCAATTGATGTTCCTCTGCGAAAACGCTTCGCTCGCCGCGCCGAAAATCACGATCTCGTCGGCGCCCGCGGCAAGCGCGCCTTCGAAGCCGCGCAGATTCGGCGTCAATACCGAATAAATCGTGCCGGCGCGGCGCTCGATGCCGGCCATCACGTCGGCCGCATCGGCCATCTGCGGCACCCATTTCGGCGACACGAACGACGTGGTCTCCACATTCGGAAATCCGGCGGCCGAGAGCCGGTTGACGAGTTCGATCTTGATCGCCGTCGGCACCTGCTCCTTCTCGTTCTGCAGCCCGTCGCGCGGACCGACTTCGACGATCTTCACCGTTTGCGGGATTGCCATGTCGTTTCTCCTGCCGCCTCGCGCGGCGTCACTGCCAGTCAGATAAGCTCGCTCCGATCATGTCGTCGCGATTTCGTCGGTTATGTGGCGCATAAGTGCCGGCCAGGTTGCCGGATAAGTTGCCGATAACGTTTCGTACAAAGTGCCGATGCGGCTTCCGACGTTGCCTCCATCTCCGTGTCGATGCGTACCTACGACCGATGCGTCAGTAGCCGCGCGCCATATCGACGATACCGCTGATCGTTTCCCCGCGCGTCAACGCGACGATCTTCCGCGCAATCTGCGCGACGCTTTCCGCGCGCAGCGTGAGTGCCGAACTATGCGGCGTAATCGTGATGCGCGGCTCGCGCCAGAACGGATGCCCGGCCGGCAGCGGTTCGTCGCGGAATACGTCGAGTGTGGCCGCGGCGATCCGGCCGCTCGCCAGCGCGTCGAGCAGGTCGCGTTCGACGAGATGCGCGCCGCGCGCGACGTTGATCAGGTACGCGCCTTCCGCGAGCTTCGCGAAGCTTGCGGCGTTCAGCACGTCGTGCGTATCCGGCGTATGCGGCAACAGATTGACGAGCACCTTGACGCCATCGAGAAACGCGTCGAACTGTGCGGGTCCTGCGTAAGTCTCGATGCCTTCGATGTGCCGCGCGCTGCGGCTATAGCCGCGCACCGGCAGCCCGAACGACGCGACCGCGTTGGCGACATGAGCACCGAGCACACCGAGCCCGAGCACGCCGACCGTGAACGACTCGCGCGGATGCGGCTCGAGCACATGCCAGCGATGTTCGCTCTGTAAGCGCGCGTATTCGTCGAAACGCCGCAGGTAGCGCAGCACCGCGTGGACGACGTATTCGGCCATCTGCGGCGCCATGCCCGTATCTTCGAGCCGCACTAGCGGCACACCCGGCGGCAAGGTGCCCGGCTGTTCGCGCTCGATCGCGAGAATCGCATCGACGCCGGCGCCGAGATTGAAGACCGCACGCAAGCCGTTGCGTCCCGCGAGCATTTCGTGCGGCGGGCGCCAGACGACGGCGACATCGGCCGGCGCGGTGTCGCCGGACTTCCATTCGCGCACGTCGGCTTCGGGCAGCGCGCGCCGCAGATCGGCGAGCCACGCGTCGGTATCCGATGCCGGCGTATAGAAAAGGATTTTCATGCAGGACGCTCGCTGCGGCTGAACCGGTCTTTTATTGGGATAGCCCTATTCTACTTTTTCGAGCTGCGGCGCGTCGCGCGTGCGATCGCCGCGGCAATGCGTTCGTCTTGTGCGACGCCGACGATCATCGAGCCATATGCAAAGCACGAAAAATTGGTTCGTGACGCACGCGCATGCGCGTCACAATAAATTTCCGCTTCGGACAGCGAGGAAGAACCATGTCTTCATGCAAAACATCGTCGTGGCCGCCGCGCCTCGTGACCGTGCCGGGCCTGCATGGCAGTGAGGGCGCACACTGGCAGACATGGCTCGAGCGGCAATTTGCGCGTTCGATGCGCGTCGAGCAGGCCGACTGGGATGCACCGAACCTCGAGCAATGGGCCCAATCGGTCAACGATCTCCTCGCGTGCCAGCGTGGCCCGTTCATACTGGCCGCGCACAGCTTCGGTTGCCTTGCGGCTGCGCATGCTTTACAGCAACGTGCGCAGCGCGCGAGGTCCGCAGATGTTGTGGGCGTGCTGTTCGTTGCGCCCGCGAGCCCGCGCAAATTCGAGTTCGCCGGTGCGTTCGAAGCGACGCGCATTGCCGTGCCTTCGATTCTGATCGGCAGCGAGACGGACCCGTGGATGCCGCTCGCGGAGGCCCGCGAACTCTCGCAACGTTTCGGCAGTGCGTTCGTCAATCTCGGGCGCGCGGGGCATATCAATGCGGCCGCGGGATTCGGCCCGTGGCCGCGCGCGAAGTATTTCGTCGATACGCTTGCGCACTGTGCCGCGCCGCTAAGGCTCGGCGAAGACGCCGCATGGCGGCTGCAGCCGGCGACGCCGGCTGCAGCCTGGTGACCGCGCTGTGCTCCTCGGCCTCAGTTCTGCGTCATATGACCGTCGCAGCCGTGCTCGCACCCGCTCGCGGCGCGCGGCATCTGTTGCGCGGCCTCGGCGTGCATGCCCAGACGCGCGAGCAGTTTGCGATCGGCTTGCGCTTGCGGGTTGCTCGTCGTAAGCAGCTGGTCGCCGTAGAAAATCGAATTTGCGCCGGCGAAGAAGCACATCGCCTGCAACGCGTCGTCCATCTGCTCGCGGCCGGCGGAGAGCCGCACCATCGCGCGCGGCATCGTGATTCGCGCAATCGCGATCGTGCGCACGAACTCGAACGGATCGAGCGCTTCGGTGCCGGTCAGCGGCGTGCCTTCGACCTGCACGAGATTGTTGATCGGCACCGACTCCGGATACGGATCCATGTTCGCGAGTTGCGCGATCAGGCCCGCGCGCTCGCGCCGCGATTCGCCGAGACCGACGATGCCGCCGCAGCACACGTTGATGCCGGCGTCGCGCACGCGCTCGAGCGTATCGATGCGGTCCTGATACGTGCGCGTCGAGATGATCTGCCCGTAGAACTCCGGCGACGTGTCGAGGTTGTGGTTGTAGTAATCGAGGCCCGCGTCGGCGAGGTCTTGCGCCTGATGCGGCTCGAGCATGCCGAGCGTCACGCAGGTTTCGAGGCCCATCGCCTTGACGCCGCGAATCATTTCCTTGATCGGCTCGAGGTGGCGGTCTTTCGGATTGCGCCAGGCGGCGCCCATGCAGAAGCGCGACGCGCCGTTTTCCTTCGCGGCGCGCGCGGCGGCGAGCACGCTGTCGATTTCCATCAGCTTGTCGGCCTTCACGCCGGTGTCGTAGTGCACGGACTGCGGACAGTACGCGCAATCTTCCTCGCAGCCGCCCGTTTTGATCGACAGCAGCGTCGACAATTGCACGGCGTTCGGGTCGAACTGCTCGCGGTGCACTTGCTGTGCGCGAAACAGCAGGTCGTTGAGCGGCAGCTCGTACAGCGCGACCACGTCGGCCACGCGCCAGCGCGCGCGCGCGGCGGTGGTCGATGCGGCCGCGCCGGCGGCCTGTTGCGCGTCGGCGTGGAGCGTGGGGGAAGTGACTTCAGTCATCGGTTCAATCCTTATCGATCAATTCGAAAATTCTGGCGTTGCCGGAAATTCTAGCGCTGCGCCTTGCGCAGCGTCTGCAACAGTCCTGCGGTGTCGAGATGGCCGGCCGCGACCTCGGGCGAGGCCGGTTGCAGATGCGGCACCACGCCGACGAGCGGCGCGCCGTACTGGCGCGCGAGGCGCGTACGCAACGCATCGATGTTCTCTTGCGGGAAGCGCATGGCCGGGTCCACCCGGTTCGCGACCCAACCGGCGAGCCGCAGCCCGCGCGCCGCGATCGCCTCGGCCGTCAGCAGTGCATGGCTGATGCAGCCAAGCCGCATGCCGACCACGAGCAGCACCGGCAGGTCGAGCATTTTCGCGAGATCGGCGGTGTCGTGCGCATCGTCGAGCGGCACGCGAAAACCGCCGACGCCTTCCACCACGACGATATCCGCCGCACGCAACGCCTGCGTGTGGCAATCGACGATCCGTGCGACCTCGAGCGACACCTGTTCGAGTGCCGCGGCGATATGCGGCGCAGCCGGCTCCCTAAGCAGATACGGCGTGCGGACGGCGGGCGGCAGCGGCGCATTGGCCGCGGCGTCGAGCTGGTCCGCATCTTCGTTGCGCCAGATGCCGTCCTGTTCGTAGGCGCCCGCGGCAATCGGTTTCATGGCGGCCGCGCGCAGGCCTGCGCGCGCGAAGCCGCGCAACAGCGCCGCCGATACCAGCGTCTTGCCGATTTCCGTATCGGTACCGGTGACGAACAGCGACAGGGCCGACGATGGCGTGCCGCTCATGTGCGTTCTCCCGGCAGCACGCTGAGCGCGGCCTCGAGCCGGTCGAGGTCCGCTTGCGAGTGCGCGGCCGACAGCGAAATGCGCAGCCGCGACGTGCCTTCCGGCACCGTCGGCGGACGGATGGCCGGCACCCAGAGACCGGCGCGATCGAGCGCCGCGGCGATGTCGAGCGTCGCCTCGTTCGCGCCGACGATGAGCGGCTGCACGGCGGTATCGGAATCGACGGGCAGCCACGGCGTCGCTTTCAGCATCGCGCGCGTGCGCTCGATCAGCGTATGCAGATGCGCGCGCCGCGCATTCCCTTCGTCGCCGGCGATGATCTCGAGGCTCGCCGAAACCGCATGTGCGGCGGCCGGCACCGAAGCGGTCGTGAAGATATAGGGGCGCGCGCGCTGCACGAGCCATTCGATCACCGTTTCGTGCGCGACGACGAACGCGCCGGACACGCCGGCCGCCTTGCCGAGCGTGCCGATCGAAACGAGGTTCGGCGAGCGCAGCCCGGCATGCGCGAGCGCGCCGCGCCCTTGCGGGCCGAGCACGCCGAAGCCGTGCGCGTCGTCGACGATGAGCCACGCGCCATGCCGCTCCGCAAGCTCGACGAGGCGCGCGAGCGGCGCGAGGTCGCCGTCCATGCTGAAGATCGTATCGGTGACGATCATCTTGACCGGCGCATCGGACGCCTCCAGCATCGCGGACAGCGCGTCGGCATCGGCATGCGGATAGATCTGCACCTCGGCGCGCGATAGACGCGCGCCGTCGATCAGCGACGCGTGATTGAGCGCATCCGAAAACAGCATCGTGCCGCGGCCCGCGAGTGCCGTCAGCGTCGCGAGGTTCGCCATGTAGCCGGTGCTGAAATAGAGCGCGCGCGGCGCATCCGAAAAACCGCCGGCAAATTCGGCGAGTTCGTCCTCGAGCCGCGCGTGCGCGCGCGAATGGCCGCCGAGCAGATGCGAGCCGCCGCTGCCCGCGCCGTAGCGCCGCGCGCCTTCGATCAGCGCGGCGACGAGCAGCGGATGCGCGGCAAGCCCCAGATAGTCGTTGCTCGCGAAACCGATCACGTCGCGGCCGTCGACCGTCATATGCGCGGAGCACGGACTGTCGGCCACGCGCCGGCGGCGGCGCAGACCTTGCGCGTCGAGTTCGGCGAGCCCGCGTTCGAGCCTGTCGAGCAACGGCATCAACGGCCCTCCGCGAGAGTCGCGTCGAAAGTTTCGAGCGTGCGGACGGCGAGCCATTCGATGTCGGCGCCGTCGAGCACGTATGGCGGCATCAGATACACGGTCGTGCCGATCGGACGCAGCAGCATCTCGCGTTGCAGCGCGTGTTCGAAGAAACGGCGCGAGAAGGTTCTGGCGAACTGCGGGTTATCGACGGCGGCGTCGAACGCGAAGATCGTCCCGCATTGGCGCAGGTTGCGCGCATGCGGATGCTGCGCGATCGGTTCGAGCGCCGCGCGCATCTGCGCCGATTTCGCCGCGTTCGCGGCGAGCACGCCGTCGCTGTCGAACAGGTCGAGCGTGGCGAGCGCCGCGCGGCACGCGAGCGGATTGCCCGTGTACGAATGCGAGTGCAGAAAGCCGCGCGTCGTCTCGTCGTCGTAGAACGACGCGAAGATTTCGTCGCGCGCGAGCACGATCGACAACGGCAGGTAGCCGCCGCTGATGCCCTTCGACAGGCACATGAAATCGGGCCACACGCCGGCCTGTTCGCTCGCGAAGAACGTACCGGTGCGGCCGCAGCCTACGGCGATTTCGTCGGCGATCAGATGTATGCCGTAGCGGTCGCACAGCGCGCGCAGGCCGGCGATATACGACGGGTCGTGCATCGCCATGCCGGCCGCGCACTGCACGAGCGGCTCGACGATCAGCGCGGCGATATTGCAGCCGCGCGCTTCGAACAGCATGCGCACGTTATCGAGCGCGCGACACGCGACGTCGGCCGCGGTTTCGCCGTCGCGCGCATGGCGCGCGTCGGGCGACGCGACCACATGCGCATGGCGGATCAGCGGGTCGTAGGCGTCCTTGAAGAGCGCGACGTCGGTTACGCCCAAGGCGCCGATCGTTTCGCCGTGATAACCGTTCGCGACGCAGACGAACTCGCGCTTGTAGTCGTAGCCGCGGTTGCGCCACGCGTGAAAGCTCATCTTCAGCGCGATCTCGACGGCCGATGCGCCGTCCGATGCGAAAAACGCATGGCCCAACGTGTGCTGCGTGAGCGCGGCGAGCCGCTCGGCCAGTTCGACCGCGGGCTCATGCGTGCAGCCGGCGAGCATCGCATGCTCGAGCGTGTCCAGCTGGTCCTTCAACGCCGCGTTGATGCGCGGGTTCGCGTGACCGAACAGATTGACCCACCACGAGCTGATCGCGTCGAGGTAGCGTTGACCGGCGCGGTCATAGAGCCACGGACCCTGGCCACGCGCGATCGGCAGCAACGGCAGCCGCTCGTGATGCTTCATCTGCGTACACGGATGCCAGACGGCGCGCAAACTGCGCGCGACCCAGTCGTCGGGCTGGGCCGAGGCCGGCGTCGACGCTTCGGCCGGCGGCTTGCTCGCCGGGGCGATCGACCGGCCGACTGGCGCGTTGATCTGCGGGTTGATCTGATCAGTTCCTTGCGTATCCAAAAACCACTCCGGGCAAAACGCGTGCGGACCGCGCAAAACGCGCGGACCTGGCACGATCACAACAGGCACAAACAGGGCAAATCGGGATGGCGCGGCGTCGCCGGAAACACGGCGAGCGCAGGGAGGTTGTAGAGATTAACGCGATATCGAACGTAATGCACCACCGAAAATTATCCCGCGCGGCTTGCATAGCGCTTGATTCGTAACGCTTTTTCGACGTTCGGCGCTGCACGGTGCCGATCGCTTGAGAAAGGCGCAAATCGCTGCAATTGGCGACGGCAGATTGAACGACTCCTACCGCAAGACATGTAGTGCCGTCGCGATGCGCGTCCGCTGATGTGTGCGTTACGGTATGGCGCGGTGCGCGATCGAACTGCAGAAGAGAAGCCGCGGAAAATGCGGAAAACGCGACACACTCGCGGGCAGAGCGCGGGAGAGCGCGCAAGCGCAACCGCCATGCGCCTCGTCAGGCGCGCGGTTCAGCCCGGTACTGGTTGGGAAATGGTTGAAGTTTGCCGCGTTGCGACGATTCAGCCGGTCAATTGCGGCTTGCAAGCGCCGGCTTGCTGTCGGCCTTCTGCTTCGAAGCGTCGCTGTTGCTGGCGCCGCCACTGTCGGCCGTTTGCGTATCGGCCTGCGTCTGCTTCCAGACGACCGTATCGTTGACCGCGTACAGCCGGCACGGGTCGCTGCTCTGCTTCTGGCAATTCGAAATCGCGACCGCCATCGGATCGTCGCCGCCTTCGGCCCACGACCACGCGCCCGTCTCCGACACGGCGAATGCGCGGCTCGGATACTGATGCAGGAAGTTGCGATAGCCGTTGCGGCCCGCGTCGTCGACGAACGGTACAGAGTTGACCGAATCGATCGATGCGAAGTCCGTCGCTTTCGGTTGTGACGGTTCGGACACATGGTATTGAACGCGCGTCGGCATCCCGGCGCGGGCGAGGAAGCGCTCGACCGACGGCCACCAGATATGCACGCCGTCCCGATCGCCGACGAGGCGATGCGCGTCGTTCTTGTACATGCCGAAGTCGACCATCTTCGCGCCGGCGCCGTGCGCTTCGAACGCCGCGTACATCTGCCCGACCAGCTCCGGCGACCAGATCGAATCGTTATCGCCGTACAGCCACAGGGAAGGCACACGCACCTTTTCGCCGTAGGTGCCGAATGCACGCGTCAGGTTGCCCTGCCAGTCGATGCACGCGTCCTGCCGCAGGCCGCCCGAGAAGTTGATGAGGCCGCGCACGCCCGGCGCGGCTTCGACGCCGTACGCGATCGTCGCGAGACCGCCATGCGACGTGCCCGCGATCACGATGTGTTTCGCGTCGACGTAGGGTTCCTTGGACATGAAGTCGACCGTCGAGGCGACGTCCGCCGCCTGGCTGATGCCGTTGCGCTCGACGTCGCAGCCGTCCTGCACGTAAGTGCCGCCCGACTGTGCGAAACCTTGCCGGTTCGGCGCGACGACGACGTAACCACGCCGCACGAACTCGCGCGCGAACGAAACGGGATCGCTGCGCGCCTGCGTGCGCGGGTCGCCGTGGATCTTGCCGTGATTGAAAACGACGAGCGGGAACGGGCCCGGGCCATCGGGCTTGTAGATCGTGGTTTGCAGGGTGATCTTGCCGTCCGGGCCGGCTGGAATGCCGATAATCTGTTCGTTCAGGTGGACGGTGGGCAGATAGTGGTCGTCATCGAGCGCGATTCGCGGCACGGTGGCGTTTGCAAGCGGTCCGCCGTCGACATCCACGGATGTGCCTGCCTGTGCAACCGTGGCGGCCAGTGCCACGAGGCACGCCGCAACCATCACACACCCCGTTTGGAGTTTTCTCAACATCATCCGCTGTACCTGCTTCGAAATAACGCCTGATTACTTGCCCGGTTCGGGTTATTTGTCTCTTTTGCCGCGCATGCTGCGCTGCAAAAAACAAAACAGCCCGCCCGCGTGCGGAACTTGCATTCGCACGCCAGTGAAAAAATCGCACCGAGTGAATCGGAAACCAAAGTCGACGCCACCCCACGCGCCGATGAAGAGCATCACGCGATACTTCGGAAGCATGCCGCTGCGACTCGCTTTCGCGGCATGTCTGAAGTTCCTGCGGGGCCGGTTGGGCCGGACCTCCGCGACGGACGCTCAGGACTATGGCTCGATCCTGGCACGACAATTTCCCTTTGTGCAATTCAGTAGAAACCCCTGCCGTACGAATTGCCGTTGCGGACTGTGGGAAATCAGCGTGTGAGCCGCGCCGTTGCTGGCGCTGGTAAATGTTGCGGGCTGTTTTTTTTGTCGCGGACAACCAACGATTCCGGTCAATAAAAATCAACGTTTTTTAGGGGCGATATCGGAGAGCGGCCGCGGATTTTTCAGTGACACGAAATAGATCTGACATAAGGAACGATCAAGGCGTCTGACGGCAGCAATCATCGGCGACGGACCGGAGTCGGGGTAAACGCGGTGGTGGATGTCTGCGTAACCAGTTTCAACGCGGCGGTTGGCAACCGCCGTTTGCACGGCGCGTCAGCGGTCGCTTACGTCGCCGTCGACGTAGCGCCAGCGGCCATCGTCGCCGCGCAGAAAGCGGCTCGATTCATGCAGCCGATGCGCTCGTCCGCCGGTTTTGTATCGTGCGACGAATTCGACTTCGGCGTGCGTGTCGTCGAGCGGGGTAAAGCGTTTGATCTGCAAACCAAGCCAGCGCGGCGAATCGGGCGCGCCGGGATCGACATCGAGATCGGCGGGGCACGTGTGAGGCGCCCACGTCGCGCGCAGGTAACCGGTATCGCCAAGCACATACGCGCTATAGCGCGAGCGCATCAGTTCGAGCGCGCGTGGCGCGGGCACGCCGGAATCGATATAGCGGCCGCAGCAGTCGGAAAAGCGCGGCGCTTGCGCGGATGCGTTGCCGCGTTTGCGTTTCTGCGCGGATTGCGCGGCTGTCTCGGGTTCCGCGCCGCCGCATGGACATGCCTCGGGGCGCTGCGTGGCTGCAGCATGCGGCTTTTCAGCGTTCGGATCGGCGTGCGTCGTCATCGTGTGTCAGCTCAGTGTGTTAGCTCAGTCCTCGTGCGATGAGAATCTTCTGGATATCGCTTGTGCCTTCGTAGATCTGGCACACGCGCACATCGCGATAGATGCGTTCGACCGGAAAGTCGCTCAGATACCCGTAGCCGCCATGAATCTGCAGCGCGGCCGAGCAGATCCGCTCCGCCGCTTCGGACGCAAAGAGCTTTGCCATCGCGGCTTCCGTGAGGCACGGCTGACCCGCGTCCTTCAACGATGCCGCGTGCCAGACCAGTTGCCGCGCCGCTTCGAGTTGCGTCGCCATGTCGGCGAGCCGGAACTGCACGGCCTGGTGGTCGAACAGCGGCTGGCCGAAGCTCTCGCGCTCCTTCGCGTACGCGAGCGCCGCTTCGAGCGCCGCGCGCGCCATGCCGACGCTTTGCGCGGCGATGCCGATGCGGCCGCCTTCGAGCCCCGACAGCGCAATGCGATACCCCTCGCCCACGCCGCCGATCAGGTTTACCGCCGGCACACGGCACTGTTCGAACACGATCTGCGCAGTATCGGACGAATGCTGACCGAGCTTGTCCTCGACGCGCGCGACGATATAGCCGGGCGTAGCGGTCGGCACGATAAACGCGCTGATGCCGCGCTTGCCGGCCTCGCGGTCGGTGACGGCCATCACGATCGCGACATCGCCGTTTTTGCCGCTCGTGATGAATTGCTTGACGCCGTTCAGCATGTACGCGCTGCCGCCTTCGACCGCTTGCGCCGTCGTGCGCAACGCGGACGCGTCGGAACCGGCCTGCGGTTCCGTCAGGCAGAATGCGCCGAGCATCTCGCCGCGCGCGAGCGGCGTGAGCCAGTCGCGCTTCTGCGCATCGTTGCCATAGGTGAGAAGAATGCTGCACACAGGGCAGTTGTTGACCGAAATCGCCGTCGATGTACCGCCGTCGCCCGCGGCAATTTCTTCGAGAATCAGCGCGAGCGCCAGCGCGTCGAGCCCGGCGCCGCCGTACGCTTCCGGCACGAGCACGCCATACGCGCCGAGCGCGGCAAGCTGGCGGTGCACGTCGGCTGGAAACGTGCGGTCGCGATCCCATTGCGCAGCATGCGGCATCACTTCATCGCGCACGAATTCGCGCACCGCGTCGCGAATCATCGTGTGATCCTGATCAAGCACCATGAGTGCGTTCCTCCGGTTTAGGGTCTGCCCGTTCGTCCGTTCGTCCGTTCGTGCGTCCGGTTATGCGCCAATCGATCGAAATGTCACCAGTCGAGCGCCGTGCCGTCGTATTGCCAGAACCGGCCATGAAAAGACGCGTGTGCACCGGCCGCCTGCGCGAGTACTTCGCGCATGGCGGCAACGCTATGTTCGACGGCGAGCGGTGCGCGCGGCCCGCCCATATCGGTGCGCACCCAGCTCGGGTGCAGTGCGATGCAGGTTGCCGCACGCGTTTGCAGCGACGCGATCTTCAGCACGTCGTTGACGGCCGCCTTGCTCGCGCGATAAAGCCAGCCCGTCGTGCCCGTCGCATCGGCAATGCTGCCCATGCCGCTCGACAGCACCGCAAGCACGCCGTTCGCGTCCTCGACGAGCGGCAGCAGGATCGGGATCAACTGCATCGGCCCGCGCACGTTGGTGTTCATCACGTATGCGAAGTCCTCGGCGGACGGCATGTCGATACCTTCGGTGCGCGAGCCATAAACGCCCGCATTGAGCAGCGCTGCGTCAAGCCGCTCGCCGTCGAGCTTCCAGCCGAGCGCGGCGATCTCGTCCGGCACCGTGACGTCGACCGGAAACACCTCGGCGCCGAGCCCGGCGAGCGCGCCGAGCGATGCTTCGTCGCGTGCGCTTGCGAGCACTCGCCAGCCGGCCTGCCGATACTGCCGCGCGAATTCCCAGCCGATGCCGCGCGACGCACCGACGATCAACACGGTCTTCATTCGATACGGTCTCCGTCGAGGTTCGCGAGGCGGGGCGCGCGGTCAGACGAGTTCGATACCCATCGCCGTCGCTTCGCCGCCGCCGATGCACAGGCTCGCCACGCCGCGCCTGAGCCCGCGATGCCGCAACGCGCCGAGCAGCGTGACGACAATGCGCGCACCCGACGCACCGATCGGATGACCGAGCGCGCAGGCGCCGCCGTTCACGTTGACCTTCTCGTGCGGCAAGCCGTGCTCCTTCATGGCCGCCATCGTGACGACCGCGAATGCTTCGTTGATCTCGTAGAGGTCGACGTCATTCGCGCGCCAGCCGTTTCTGTCGAACAGTTTGCGCAGCGCGCCGATCGGCGCGGTGGTGAACTTTGCCGGTTCCTGCGCGAAGGTCGTATGGCCGACCACGCGCGCAAGCGGTTTGACGCCGAGGCGCCCGGCGGTCGAGGCGCGCATCATCACGAGCGCCGCGGCGCCGTCCGAAATCGACGACGAGTTCGCCGCCGTGACCGTGCCGCTCTTGCTGAATGCGGGCTTCAACGTCGGGATCTTGTCCAGGTTGGCCTTGAACGGCTGCTCGTCGCGCTCGACCCGCGTCTCGCCTTTACGCGTGGTCACCTTGACCGGTGCAATTTCCCACGCAAACGAGCCGTCTTCGTTTGCGCGTTTGGCGCGCGTCAGCGATTCGATCGCGAACGCGTCCTGCGCTTCGCGCGTGAAATCGAACGACGCCGCGCATTCCTCGGCGAACGTGCCCATCAGACGCCCCTTGTCGTATGCATCTTCGAGGCCGTCGAGAAACATATGGTCGAGCACCTGGCCGTGACCCATGCGCATGCCGGCGCGCGCCTTGGGCAGCAGATACGGCGCGTTCGACATGCTTTCCATGCCGCCCGCGACGATCACGTCGGCCGAGCCCGCGGCCAGCATGTCGTGCGCAAACATCGCCGCGCGCATGCCCGAGCCGCACATCTTGTTGACGGTCGTGCTGCCGGTCGAAAGCGGCAGGCCCGCGCCGAGCGCGGCCTGGCGCGCCGGCGCCTGGCCCTGGCCCGCGGGCAGCACGCAGCCCATCACGGCTTCGTCGATCTGCCCGGGTTGGAGACCCGCGCGCTGCACCGCGGCCTCGATGGCGGCCGCGCCGAGCTGCGGCGCGGTCAGCGCCGCGAAGTCGCCCTGGAACGCGGCGATCGGCGTGCGTGCGGCCGCGACGATGACAATCGGATCGTTCGTGTCACTCATGTTTGAGCTCCTTGATAACGCCCTGGACGACAGCGGGTATGTCGCCGAGCCTGGCGGCGTCGGCGGCGACGACATCGTTTTCGGCCTCATGCGCGTGGTTTGCCGAGACCGCCGCGACGCAATGCGCGTAGGTCGCGTCGAGTGCCTCGGGGTGGTCGATCGTCATGCCGAGGTCGCGCACGCGGCCGTCATGCACACCGTACGCCCAGCCGTGAATGGTGAGTTCCTGGCCGCGCGCCCATGCATCGGTGACGCTGGTCGTGCGGCACACGTTGACGACCTGTTCGATCGCGTTCAGCTCGACGAGGCGCCGATGCCGCGCTTCGCCGATCGGCCATTGATCGAGCAGACCGGCGTGCTTCGCGCGCACGTCCTGCACGTGATGCAGCCAGTTGTCCGCGAGGCCGACGCGGCGGCCGAGCAGCGCCGCGCCGACGCCCGAGCAGCCGTAATGGCCGACCACGAGGATATGTTTGACCTTGAGCAGATCGACCGCGAACTGGATCACCGACAGGCAGTTCAGATCGCTATGGACGACGACGTTCGCGATGTTTCTGTGCACGAACACCTCGCCCGGCGGCAAGCCGATGATCTGATTCGCCGGCACGCGGGAGTCCGAACAGCCGATCCACAGGTATTCGGGCGTCTGCTGATGGACGAGACGCGAGAAGTAGTCGGGGTCTTCGGCGAGCTTGCGCTTCGCCCACGCGTCGTTGTTGTCGAACAGATGAGCGAGCGGGTGTGCAGCAGGGGTAGCGTTCGTATTCATGATCGGTCAAAGCCGTGGTAAAGGGTGTAATGCGCGGTGTGACGGGCGGTGTGACGGGCTGTATGAGGCGGGTTTCGCCAGCGAGCGTCAAGCGGCTCGCGCGGCCCGCGCCGTCGCATCCGTCGCGGAAATTTCGGTCGCAAAGCCGGCCGCGAACCGTTCGGGATAGCGGTTGCAAAAGCGCAGGCCGCGTTCGTAGGGATAAAAGTCGGGCAGTTCGCCTTTGAGAATGTGATCCTTATGCCGCTGCCATAACGCAGGGTCGAAAAAATCCGCGTGATGCCGGATAAACGATTGGCGCACGCGCGGGTCGCCGAGCAAAAACGTACCGTAGGTCTCCGGAAAGATATCGTGCGCGCCGACCGTATACCACGGCTCGTCCGACATTTCGTCTTCTTCGTTACGCGGTGCGGGCACCGCGCGCACATTGCAGTCGGTCAGATATTCGATTTCGTCGTAGTCGTAGAACACGACGCGGCCGTGACGCGTCACGCCGAAGTTCTTGTACAGCATGTCGCCGGGGAAGATGTTGGCCTGCATCAGTTCCTTCACCGCGTCGCCGTACTCCTTGATCGCGTGATCGATGTCGTCGTCGGTGCCGCTTTGCAGGAACAGGTTCAGCGGCACCATGCGCCGCTCGATGTACAGATGCTCGATCACGAGATTGTCGCCTTCGTATTCGAGCAGCGACGGCACTTCCTTTTGCAGTTCGCGCAGCAGCGCGTCGTCGATGCGCGACAGCGGCAGCGCGACGCTCGAATACTCGAGCGTGTCGGCCATGCGGCCCAGCCGGTCGTGACGTTTGACGAGCTGATACTTCTGCTGGATCTGCGCGCGCGTCGTGTCTTTCGGCGGCGGAAAGTGATCCTTGATCAGCTTGAATACATACGGAAACGACGGCAGCGTGAATACGAGCATCACAAGGCCCTTGATGCCGGGTGCAATCGTGAACAGATCGCTCGAATGCGACAGGTGGTGCAGCAGATCGCGATAGAACAGATTCTTGCCCTGCTTCTGCAGGCCGACCGACGTGTAAATCTCCGCTTTCGGCTTGCCCGGCATTACCGTGCCGAGAAACTCGACGAATGCGGACGGCACTTCCATGTCGACGAGAAAATACGAATGCGAGAAGCTGAAGATGATCAGCAACTGTTCGCGTTTGAGCAGCACCGTATCGAGCGCGAGCACGCCGGGCCGGACATGGTGAACCGGAATCGCGAACGGCACGAGCAGGTCGCCGTTGATGATGCGGCCGACGATATACGCTGCCTTGTTCCGGTAGAACAGCGACGACAGCACGTGAATCTGGAAGTTTGGCGCTTCGACGAACGTGCCGAACGTATCGTGAATCGACTGCAACACGCAGCCGACGTCGCGCTGCAGGTCTTCGAACGGCGGATCGAGCTGAAAATTCGTGACGATACGCTCGAGCGTTTGCGCAAAGCCGTCCTTGCCCGGGTAATACGCGCGGTAGGTGGGCTTGGCCGCCGGCTCGTCGTTTTCGATGTACTCGGTCGAGATCGCCGGGCGCACGAATATGAAGTCGTTGTTGAAATACGAGCGGTGCAGAATCTTGCAGCAGACGGAATTGAAGAACGTCTCCGCGCATTCGGGCTGACGGTGCGCGGTCAGCAGACCGATGTAGTGCAGTTTGATCTGTTGCCAGATTTCGTTGTCGATGCTTTCCGCGTCGTATTCGTCTTCGAGCAGTTCGACGCATTCCTTTACGCGCTCGTCGTATGACGTAATGCGCTCGCGCGCGAGCCGCTGGATGGCGTGCCAGTCTGCCGCTTCGAACAGCGTTTTCGCGCGGATCGCCGCATCGCGGAAAATCCGGTAATGCCGGTCGAAACCCTCGAGCATCGTCTTCGCGACGTCGAAGCCGATTTGCGAGGACAGCAGTTTAGGAAAGTGATTCATGTCGACCGTGCATTCGTTCAATGTCGTGAAGACAGCTGCAATTGTAACGTTCGGACGGGACCAAGGGCTTCTGTTCTTGCGGATCGGGTGTGCTCACGTGCGTTCGGTTGCGTTCGCGTCGCGTTCGAGCAGCGCACGCGCCTGCGCTTCATATTGCGCGAGGTCTTCGAGCGTCGCATCCAGATCTTCGCGCTGCCGCTCGAGCACCTCGCGATGTCGGGCGAGCGTCGCGAGAAATGCCTGCAATTGTGCGGACGTGTCGGTCGGCGAGTCATACAGATCGAGCAGGTCGCGAATTTCGGACAGCGTGAAGCCGAGGCGCTTGCCGCGCAACGTCAGCTTCAGACGCGTGCGGTCGCGCGTCGAATAAACTCGGCGCAAGCCGCTCGATCCTTCGCGGCTCGGTGAGAGTAAACCCTGGTCTTCGTAGAAGCGGATCGCGCGCGGTGTGACGTCGAATTCGCGCGCGAGCTCGGTGATCGTGTATTGCACGCTCATTTGTTCTGATTCCGGTGTAACGGGCGGCTTGCCATGGCTGACGCGGTTGTGGCCGAAGCCGCGGACCGTGTGCAGCCCGTTTGGGCACCATTTGCGAGCCCGTTTGCGAGCCCGGCACGATGCCGGCCTCGACGATAAAATCGACGTTTACGTTATCGTCAACCTGCGCAAAGCGCAACGGAGCCGGTACCCGGCGCCGGCGCGATGTCGCTCCAACCCCGCAATGGAAAGCCTGCCACGATGAATGAACTCGAACACCAGCTCGACTACCCTTTCGCCGATACGCTTCCCGAAGCAGGCGCCGCGCATGAAGTCGCACCGGGCGTTTACTGGGTGCGCATGCCATTGCCGTTTGCGCTCAACCACATCAACTTGTGGCTGCTGCGCGATGAGGTCGAGGGGCAGCAGGGGTGGACGATCGTCGATTGCGGCATTGCGTCCGATACGATCAGGGAGAACTGGGAGCGCGTGTTCGATACGGTGCTCGGCGGTTTGCCGGTGCTGCGCGTGATCGTTACGCATTGCCACCCCGATCACCTTGGCCTCGCGAACTGGCTATGCGAGGGCGGCGACCGTCAACGCTGGCAGGTGCGGCTGTGGATGTCGCTCGGCGAATACATGTACGGCCGCGTGATGGCGGCCGGAGAAGGGTCGAACGCGGGCGGCGAACGCGCGGCGCGACACTTCGGGCGGCACGGGCTCGTGGATCCCGAACTGCTCGACCAGCTGCGTAATCGTAAAAGCTATTACACGAGCCTTGTCCCGTCGACGCCGAGTCATTACCGGCGTATGCGCGAAGGCGACGAGATTGCGATCGGCGGCCGCACATGGCGGGTCGTGACCGGTTTCGGCCATTCCCCCGAGCACTGCGCGCTGCATAGCGAAGGAGCGGGGCTGCTGATTTCCGGGGACATGGTGTTGCCGCGCATTTCGACGAACGTGTCGGTGTTCGATATCGAACCGGAAGGCAACCCGCTTGCGCTGTACCTCGAGGCGTTGACGCGCTACGAGCCGATGGCAGCCGATACACTCGTGCTGCCGTCACACGGCAAGCCGTTTCGCGGCTTGCGTACGCGCATTGCGCAATTGCGCGATCACCATGCGGCGCGCCTTGCCGAAGTGCGCGCGGCTTGCGTCGAACGACCGCACAGCGCGGCGGATATCGTGCCGCTGATGTTCCGCCGCGCACTCGACTTGCATCAGCTGACGTTCGCGATGGGCGAGGCGCTCGCGCATCTGCATCTGCTGTGGCATGCAGGCGAACTGCGCCGCGTCAGCGGCGAAGACGGTGTGATCCGCTTTCTCGCATGATTCGGCGAAATCGCACCGCGTCGCCTGCTGTAGCGAGCGCTTTCGGAAAAGCGCTACGACAATGCGTTCCGATTGTCGATTAATCGCTCGTGCCTCGCTAACGCAAGTGCCGCGCCTGACGCTCATTCGGCCGCCGCGGCACTGCGCTCACGGCTCATGGCGCAAATACCCGACCTTCGACGGGTCGCGCATCGTGAAAGAGACGAGAAGCCCGATCGCGCACATTGCCGTGACGTACCAGTAGAAGGTTGTTTCGCTACCCGCCTGCTTGAGCCACAGCGCGACATATTCGGCAGAGCCGCCGAAGATCGCATTGGCGACCGCATACGAAAGCCCGACGCCCAGCGCGCGCACTTCAGGCGGAAACATCTCCGCCTTGATCAGACCGCTGATCGACGTGTAGAAGCTCACGATCGCGAGCGCCGCCACGACGAGCACGAACGCCATATACGGGCTCGTCACATCCTTGAGCGCATGCAGCAGCGGCACCGTGCCGATCGTTGCGAAGAAGCCGAACAGGACCATCGATTGACGGCGGCCGATGCGGTCCGATAGCGCGCCGAACAGCGGTTGCATCAGCATGAAGACGAAGAGCGCCGCGGTCATCACATTGCTTGCGGTCTTCGCATGCATGCCCGCGGTATTCACAAGGTATTTCTGCATATAGGTCGTGAACGTGTAGAAGATCAGCGAGCCGCCTGCCGTGAAACCGACTACCGTCAAAAAAGCGCGCTTATGCTTCCACATGCCGGCGAGCGTGCCCGCGTCGCTGCGCTGACGGCTCGCCGCCGTCGACGTTTCGTCGAGCGACTTGCGCAGATACAGCGCGACAAGCGCGGCGAGAGCGCCGACCACGAACGGCACGCGCCAGCCCCATGCCTTGAGCTCGTCGGTGGTCAGCGTCTGTTGCAGGATCACGAGCACGAGCAGCGCGCACAGCTGGCCGCCGATCAGCGTCACGTACTGGAACGACGCGAAAAAGCCGCGACGGCCCTGCAGGGCGACTTCACTCATGTACGTCGCGCTCGTGCCGTATTCGCCGCCCACCGAGAGCCCCTGGAACAGGCGCGCCACGAGCAGCAGCGCCGGCGCAAGCACGCCGATCTCCGCATACGGCGGCAGCACGGCAATGACGAGCGAGCCGCCGCACATCATGAACACCGACACCATCATCGCAAAGCGCCGGCCGCGCTTGTCGGCAAGGCGTCCGAAGAACCAGCCGCCGATCGGGCGCATCAGGAAGCCCGCGGCGAACACGCCCGCGGTGTTGAGCAGCTGGGTGGTCGTATCGCCCTTCGGAAAGAACGCGGGCGCGAAATACAGCGCGCAGAACGAGTAGACGTAGAAGTCGAACCACTCGACGAGATTGCCCGATGAGGCGCCGACGATGGCCATCACACGACGGCGTGTATCGCGAGCAGTGATTTCGTTTGGAATATTGAGATTGGTCATTTGTCAGTGTTCTCCTTCATGTTCCCCTGCGTATTCTGATAGGCATGAATTGTTTTTAAGACACTCTGATGGTGACTTGATTTGGCATTCTAAATGATTCGACGAAGTAGTTTGAAAAATATCTTCGCTTTACGAAACGACAGCCGGAAACGACAGCCGGACACGGTGCGATGCTGCAAGCCGAACGCGGACATGCGGACACAAAATGCATAGTCACGTCCGGTCCGGTTCGAGCGGGACGCAAAATAAAACGACGCGTTCGACGTGGTGCTCGGCGCCACGATCTATCCATATATCGACAACGGAGACTCCGATGAGAACCGATGAAACGCAACACGACAACGCTTCGTCGACGTATCAAGCCGACGCGCGGAAAGCGGGCCAGCATGAGCTGGCGGTCGCACCGCCGTCGCAAGTCGCGGACCGCTCGAACGCGACCAGCACCGCACCACCGCATGCTGTCCAGAGTGTCGGGCCGAAGAATGCCGCCAAGCCAAATCCGCTTGGCCAATACAGCGCTTACGCGAAATACGCGAGTACCATCGTCCGGCAGATATTGTTCAGCGACAGCCGGTTCAATAATTCGAAGCTCGTGATGGACTCGATGCTCAAGCCGTTGCAGACCAAAAACGGCTTTGTGCCGCCGAACATGCGGCTCGGCACACTCGGCTTGACGCGACTCAATTCGGCGACCGCGAATTTCTCGAAAGCGTTCGGTTACATCACGAGCGCCCTCGATAAGAGGAAGGCGGGAAACGATGCGAACGACGACATCGTCAGCGCGACCGCGCTGATCGGCGAGGGCCTGACGGAGACGTTCGCTGGCCTCGGCGCGGACGTCGGCAACTATCTGGTCAAGCAATGGCAAACGCAGTTGGGCGCAACGAGCAGCACGATCGGTTCGCTCGCAGCGCCGCCGTCGCCGGCACAAAGCGAGTCGCTTTCCGAAGCGGGAACGGGAACGCCGATACCGGCAAGCTCGATCGAGTCCGAAACCGATGCCGCACTGGCTCATCTTCCACCGATGTCGCCGGAGCAACACGACGCGTTGATGGCGCAAAGCGCGAACGCGTACAAGGACAAGCTCGATTCGCAGCTCGCCTCGATGCACGAGCGCGAGCTTCAGGGCATCGTCGCGCAGCTCGAAGAGACGCCACAGGCGAATCAGCCCGCGCGGCTCGCGGAGTTGTCCAGTGAGGCGCAGCGAAGGATCGAAACGGCCACTCAGCTGGCCACTGCGGCGAAGCAGGATGTCTCGGCGAGGAAGGCTCAATCGTTAGGCGACTTCATCGAACTGGAGTCGCAGATGAAGGACGTTCGCGACCAGTTGAAGTTCGGCAAATACACCGATCCGAGCGTCGCTGGTCTGACCCACGAAGAGGCAGCAAAAAGTCTCGGCGCGAAGCTGCTCGGCTACCGGCGTCTCGAAGAGGAAACCGCACAACGCTTCGAAATGCTGACCGAGGATGCTTCACCGAACCTCGAGGAGATGGTGCGACAGATCGACACGGCGAAAAGCATCGGAAGTCTCGAAGGTCTATCGGAAGGGGAACGGTGGGCCAAGCTCGACAAACTGAAAACAGCGTATCGCGAGCGCTTCATGGCGTATCAGAGTGCGATTTCGAAGCCGACCGCCGATTTGCCTGAGTGGCTGAAAATCTCGCCTGCGTTGAAGGCACAGCTTGGCCCTGCGGTGCTCAATACGGCATTCGCCGCCGCCGATTTCGGCGCGAGGATCGACGACTACATCAAGAAGGTCGCGGCTGGCTCCGCGTCGGAGGCCGACCGATGGAAGCTGGCCGGCAGCACGGTCGGGCTGGTCGGCGGCATGGCGTCGTTCATTCCGGTCGTCGGGCCGATTGTCTCGATCGCACTCGCGCTGGCGGGCATCGGCATCAGCAATACCGCGGACGGTCTCGCCGATGCGGCCGCGCGCGAAAAGGCGAACGCGCTGCGTGACGAAGCCGTTCGGGCCTATCGGAAGAAGCATCCCGGCACGGAGAACTACGTTTATGAATCGGATGTGGGCGCGGGAGCGTAGCAGGTAGTGATGCGGGTCGTGTTGTGGCCGCTTGCGAACAGTCGGCGCGACACAAGCAGTGTGCCGTACCCGATCACTTCCTGTTTATCGGGCGCCACGATTTGCAGCGCTCGTGCCCGAATATTAGGTAAGCGGACCATGGCGCAAGTTGGCGGCCTCGCGCTTTAACCGGCCGCCCGGTGACTGCCGCGCGAGACACCGCGCAAAGACGTCGTGCAAAGACGTCGTGTAAAGACGTCGCGCAGATGAGCCAGCAGTCACGACCATGCTGAAACGTCAGGTGGCGCTACCGCCGCCGAGGCCCGACATCATACCGCCGCCGAGCATCGGCGCGATCGCGCTTGCCATGGGCGCCAGTGCCTGCAACAGCTGCTGCAGTATCTGGCCCGTGTCCCCGCCGCCGCCCGACGAACATTTGCCGCCCGCACACTTGCCGTCCGAGGCAGCGGCGTTGTCGCCACCGTCGCCGCCCGAGGTACCGCCATCGCCCCCGGCACCGCTTCGCGCTTCGTCCGGCGAGAAGATGGGGGGACCATCGTCAAGTGCCTGCGCCGCGGCCGCCGCGCCCTCTCGCTGCCCCTGCATGTATGCCATGCCGGCATGAAGGTCAGTCACCCCGCCGCTCGCAAAACCGTCATTACCTGCAAAACGTTGACCCGCATGAAATAGAGTCGAGGAATCTTGAATAGGCATGAATGTATTTTCCGTTTCTGAAAGAGTGCCCTGAGTATCGTCAGAGCTGGTTTTGAATGATTCGTGAGTCTTGTGTCGCAAGTCTCTTTACATGGAAGCCTCCTGATTGCCGTTGCGGATTCAGTTCGGCTTGCGGCGCGACCGCATGCTTCATTGCATGTCGCGAGTGTTCGCGAGGTCCGGCGCACCGGCGTTCCCCTCGATCGGCATCGAACCTGCGCGCTTCATCAACTGCACCACGCAAATTACGCGTACATAGCCGGTGAAGTTCCATACATCCTCGTGTGCGAGATCCATCTCGAGCGCCCAGCGTGAAATGAGCTTTCCCACGGTGAGCGATTCTTCGCGTGCGAGTTTTTCGATGATCGTCCAGTAGACCTCTTCAAGCCTTAGACAGGTTGCGAGACCATTGACGCGCACCGACCGCTGTCGCGGCCGCGCGAGGTCTGCGCTGAAATTGCAATACTGTGTAATGGGCATTTGAACCTGCTCAGAAATTTCGAAGCTGCTCAAAGTTATCGTTTGAATGCAAAGTGGAACTTTCTGCAATCGCTGATCCAGCGACAATTGCTTAGGCATATTGATCAAATAACCAAAAAAACATTTGCCTGCTGGCGTGTTGTCTATCCTCGCGCAGTTCGCGAGACTCCGGTGATATATTTGTATGACCGCGATGCATGTGTGCACAACTAAAGTTCCGTCATGACGAAGCCGGCCTTTGCCGGCATAGGAGCTTTGATGTTCACGAAGTGGTGCAACGCAGACAACGAAAGACGCCGCCGCTATCGACGCTGTTCGACCGGCGTCGCGGTGCGCCGTCTCGCGTTCGCATGGGTCACGTTGCATGCGTGCACGACGCATGCGGGCGAACCGCCATGGCGCAATGCGCCCATGCACTACTTCGCGCGCAATTCACAACTGTCCGATGTACTCAAGGATGTCGCGAGCGCAGGTGGCTTGTCCGTCGATATCGCGAGAAGCGTGAAGGGCACGGTGAACGGCACGTTCGATGAGCCGCCCGCAAACGTATTCGCAAAGCTGACGGAGGCGTATGGCCTCGCGTGGTATTTCGACGGAAGAACGCTGCACGTGTCCGCCGGTTCGGACATCAAAACCAGAACAATTCCGTTTGCGCCGATGAAGCGCGAAGCAGTCTCGGGTCTTCTGCGCAGCCTCGATCTCGACGATCCGCACTTGCCCGTGCGCTATTCGGACACCACGGCGAAAGCGACGGGACCTTCGCGCTTTGTCGACTCGATTGCCGATGCAATCGAAAAAGCACGACAACAGGCTGCCGTCGAGACGCCTTTCGATCAGACGCAGATTCGCGTATTCCGCCTGCGATATGCGCAGGCGCAAGACATCACGTATACGAGCGGATATCGCACGCACACGATTCCTGGTGTCGCGTCGCTATTGCGCAAACTGATGGGCGACACATACGTTCCACGTCCGGCGACGCGCATGCCGCAGGTCAAGGAAGCGCGGACGCCGCGCAATGGTCCGCCGCCGTTGCCGAGCTTGCGCGGTCTCGGCTTGTCGGGCGGCGACAAGCCGGACGCGATGCTGTCGCCGGATCCCGACGCGACCACGCAGGTGGAAATGACGGTGCCGTCCGACGTGACGTCCGCACGGCGCAATATCGTGGCCGACGCACGCACCAATTCGGTCGTCGTCTACGACGTTCCCGAGATGATGCCGAACTATGAGCGCGCGATTGCGATGCTCGATCAGCCGCAGGACCTCGTCGAGATCACCGCTGTCGTCATCGACGTCGCGACCGATGCGGCGCGCGAACTCGGCATCCGGTGGGGCGGTGGAACATCGGGACAGGATGGCGCCGCACATGCGATGGTCAACGCTTATCCGTCTGTCAGCCAGTCGGCGTTCTCGGGCGTGCAAGGCGCATTGCAGGGCGTCAATCTCACTACGCTGATCGGCAACTCCGTGAACTATCTGTTCGCGCAGATTCGTGCGCTCGAGCAGAACGGCAAGGCGCATATCCTGTCGCGGCCGCAGGTGTTGACGCTGAACAACTCGGAAGCGGTGCTGTCGTCGCGCAATTCGGTGTATGTGCGCGTCGCGGGCAATCAGGATGTCGATCTGTACAACGTCGATACCGGGCTCACGCTGAAAGTGACGCCGACGGTGGAATCGGCCGACGACCTGCGTAAGAACATTCTGCTCAACGTGCAGATCGAAGACGGCGCGTTCGATTCGACGCAGTCCGTCGACGGCATTCCGCGCGTGAACAATCATTCGATCGTCACTCAGGCGATCGTCGCGGACGGCGAGAGTCTGCTGATCGGCGGCTATCAGTACGAGAAAAGCGAAACGACGCGATCGCAGGTGCCGGTGCTCGGCGACATTCCGTATGTCGGCGCACTGTTCGGCAGTACGCAGACGAGTTCGCAGCGTCTCGAACGGCTCATTCTGATCACGCCGCGCCTGAAGCGTCTGAATGGCGAGGCGCCCGGCAGCGGGCCGATCGATGTCGCCGTCGCGCAGCCGGTGCCCGCGGCGGCGAGTGCGAACGCGCATGCGTTGAACGCGGCGGTCGCGGGCGCGCTGCTGTCACAGCCGCAGCAAGCGCCGCGAACGAATCAGCCGCTATTGCCTCTCGTACCGGCGGCCGTGTCGCCTTTGCAGGGGCAAATGCGATGAACGGCAATGCGCTGATTGTCGTGACCGGCGGCATTCACGCCGGAGCGAGCGTGCTGCTGTCGGACGGGCACGAGCTGTCGATCGGCAGCGGCGAGAACGCCGATCTCGTGCTGATCGACGACGGCGTGGCCGCGCATCACGCGACGATTCGCCTCAACGGCGAAAAGCTGAAGCTTTCCGCGAGGCAGGAAGGCGTGGCGGTATTTGGACATCCGCTGCGTGCGGGCAAGTCCACCGAGTTGCGCTACGGCGGCTCGTTCACGCTGGGCGCGGCGACGCTGCAGTTCAGCGGCCGCGATGCGCTGACACCGCGCGCGACGCACAAGGCCGAACTTGCGTGGCTGCTCGCTCACGCGCCCGGGGCCTATGCGGCGAGGCGCACCGCGACGCTGCCGCTGCCCGCGAAGGCGGGTTTCAGCGTATTGGCGCTGCTGCTCGTCGGCGCGCTCGCGTGGCAAGTGGCCAGCCCGTTCCTTGCGGCAAAGGTCGCGCGCGAACCCGAGAATCCCGCGTTCCGTTTCGTGCGCACACGCGTCGATACGAAGACCGGCATGCCCGTGTACGAGGGGTACGTGCAGAGCTATGCGGATCTGTCCGCGCTCGCGATCGCTGCGCGCAGGGGCGCGCGCACGCCGGTGCTCAGAGTGATCGTGATCGATCAGTTGCGCGACCAGCTGCAGGCGTTTCTCGACCGGTACTACCGCGCATCGCAGATACAGGCTGTCCAGCCCGGGACATTCGCAGTCACGGCGCCTCCCGCGGACGGCTATCTGCAGCCCGAATCATGGGACTACGCACGGATCGCGCGACTCGCGCGCGTGGAGATCAACGGTTTGAACGCGTTGACGTTCGCCGGACAACCGGTAAGCGGCGGGCCCGTACGCGTGCCGCTGGAGTCGATCGGGATGAATCTGATGCGCTCTTCGCACGGTGCATGGCTCGTCGACCAGCAGGGCGGCATGTATTTCGCCGGGTCGCGGCTGAAGATCGGCAAGCTCACGCGCATCTCCGAATGTGTAGCGGAGGTCGTGCGCGACGACGATGGGTCGATCTACGAGTTCTTCGTCAAGGACGCGCAGCCGGGCAACAAGTGTTGAGAGACGCCTGACTGGCTTACCGCCCGCTCGCTCAGGTTTCCGTCCGCCGGGCGCTTACGCGTCGCCCGTCGAACGGTGGCACGAAGCAGTTCGCTTCGAAAACGCGTAGTCACTTTCAAGGAAAAACGAAATGGCAATTGGTGCATTGAATGGTGGTGGTTACAACCCGGCTGGCTTCGCCGCGGTGGATGCGGCAAACCGGAACGCGGACACGGCCGCGGACCGTGCCGCCCAGACGGGCGACCCCGCTGACGGCATGAAAGCGACGAAGGCCAGAAACGACGCCGAAAACAAAAACACGGCGGAAAAGAACAAGATGGATTCGATCCAGAGGCAATTCAAAGAGGCTATCGCTCCGTCGCGATAAGCGCTGACAGACCGCGCCCGCGAGGGCGCTTTGAATAAATACTCAGGCAAGAGAGAACTCAATGATTCCGCCAATACCTGGCATGAGCGCGCTGGCGCCGGATCGCCATGTCGCAGCCGTCGCGATGCCTGGACCGGAAGCGGTTACGGGAAACTGGGGCGGCGATCCGACCCGGCATGTCCGCAATCCGTTCGCTTTACGAAACGACGACTATCAAAGCGGCAATGCCGCGCTGGCGCTCGATCGCCTCGAGCAATGGGGAGATATCAGACGACAGGAAGCGAAAGAACTCGAGGACGAATTTGATGCACGGAGGATCGGTCGCATGAGCGTCGGCGACGCGCTACGTTTGCGCCAGCGTTTGAACGAGCAGGAACTGACGGTGACGTTCTGCAAGACCGCGGCCGATAGCTGTGTGCAATGCGTGAAGACTCTTTCCTCGGGAAGCTGATGCTGCGCCGCCTGCTGATTCTGCTGCCGTTGCTCGTCCTCGTTGGCTGCAGAACGTCACTGTTCGAAAACCTCGACGAGGATCAGGCCAATCGCATCGTTGCAGTGCTGAGCCATCACGGCATCGAAGGCAGCAAACAGCGCAACGCCGACAAAACGTGGACCGTCACGGTCGACGGCGACGATGCGGTCGCCGCGACCGAACTGGCCGGCGCCTATGCGCTGCCGCGCACAGGCCACGCGAATCTCGGCGAGCTGTTCAGCCGCCAGGGCCTGATTTCGAATCCCGATGAAGACCGCGTGCGTTTCATCTTCGGCGTATCGCAGGAGCTGTCGGAAACGCTCGAGAAGATCGACGGCGTGCTCGTCGCGCGCGTGCATATCGTGCAGCCGGAGCGCGACCCGGTGCTTGGTCTCGTCACGCCGCCGTCCGCGTCGGTGATGGTCCGCTATCGCACCGACTACAACCTCGAGCTGATGCGCGACAAGATCCGCGCGCTCGTGGCCGGCGGTGTCGAAGGCCTGAGCGCCGATCGCGTGAACCTTACGCTGATTCCGGTGACGCCCGTGCTGGTCGCCGGCGATGCATGCAGCGGCGTCAACGCATGCACGGCAGGACACGAGCGCGACGCACACGGCAGCGCGACGCTCGTGCTGGCCGCACTGGCGATCGGCGTCATGCTGCTCAGCGTTTCGGCATGGGTCTGGCGCAGCGGCATTCGCTCGTTTTCGCCGACATTTTTCCGGCGCAGAAGGCGCGGCCGTGCGCACGCGCCTGCCACAGGGCGCGGCGACGCGCCGCCTGCCGCACAAACCGGCCGCGGCGACGCGCCGCCTGCCGCACAAACCGAAGGAGACACGCATTGATCTGCCTGCCCGCCCTATCGATCGGCAAATGGGCCCATCACAGCTGGCTGATGCGACAGCGGCCGATTCGCGGCGAACGCGCGCTTGCCGATGCGAGCGCACGCTTGATCGTCGAGTATCCGCAACTGACGCGCATCGATTTCCGGCAGACGCTGCCATGCGTCGGAGAATTGCCGCGCGCGGCATGCGCACGGCTGTTCCGCATCAGCGCGGCGCTGGCCTGTTCGCGCTCGTTGCGGCGCGTCGTAACGGGCCCGGACCATCTGGCGTTCGCCCGAAGTGTCGCGCCGCAACTGCTTCGCACGATTCAACGACACGCGCGCGCCGGGTCGGACGATCTGCCGCTCGGCGCGCCGTTGAATTTTCTCGATCGCCACGAGATGACCGCGGCGGGATTCGCGTTGTCGCTGCGCGGACTCGGCGATGGCGGCGAAGTGCAACACACCTGGTTGCGGCTGCGCATGCCGCGCGACGTCGTCGAGTCGGCCGTGCGCTTTCACGCACGCGATGTGACCGTAGACGCCGCGCGTGCGCTGCTCGACGACGCGACGCGCTTGATGCAATCGATGCAAGCGCTGCGCCCGGTGCGAGGTGCGTCGTGCTGATCTGCAGAAAAGGAAGCTGGCGAATCGAGTCCGACGGCTACCTGTCGTCGGCCGATCTCGTCGAACTCGACGATTTGCGTGCGCTCGACGAAGACCGCGCCAACGAGGCGGCCCGCGAAGCGTCGCGCCTCGCCGCGCGCGTACGCGAGCTGAAGCGCCGCGCGTGGCGGCGTGGCTACGACGCGGGGCGTGCGGCCGCGGCGCGCGATCTGGTCGTGCCGCAGGCCGCCGCATCGCTGATCGCGCGTTGCGTGGAGGAGCGTCTCGTGCGCGTCGCTCTCGATGCACTCGTGTTGATCATCGGCAAGCTGCCGCCCGCGGCGGCACTGCCCAACCAGTTGCGTCGCTGTATTGCCGCATCGCGCTCGCAGCAGGTCATCTCGCTGCGCGTATCGAGCGCCGACTATCGCGAAGCGAAGCGGCTGGTCGCGCGGCTCGAGCAGGAAATGGCCGTGCCGCTTTTCACGGTATTGGCCGACGCGGGCTTACCGCCTCACTCATGCATCGTCGAAACGGAGCGCGGCGTGATCGATGGCAGCTTGCGCATGCAACTGGGCGCCGCGGAGCGCGGCATCCGGGACGCAATCGCCGCGATGCTCGACGAGTATCGCAATCTCGATGCAGCCGTCGACAGACAGTTCGATGTCATCGAGCGTGGGCTGCGCGACGTGATCGACGTCATAGGTGTTCCGCAGCAGAAGCAGCAGCGCGCGCAGCATGCGCACGGCGGAGGCGCGCGGTGAATCCGTGGATCGGCATGCGCCGTTTTACACAGTCCGACGCCGAACGCCGCAATGTAGCGGCGTTGCAGTTCGGCACGCCCTATGCCGTGCACGTCGGCGTGCGCCGCTACGTGTTGCAGTTCGACGAATGCCGGCAACGCTATCCGTTGAGGCTCGCAGGCCGTGCATGCGGTCATCCGTTCACGCTCGACTGCGATGCGCGCGCGTTGCTGCCCGAATTGCCGGCGCACCCGTTGCCGCGCGACGACGCGCAAACGCGCAGCCTCGTCGAAGATGCTTTGGAAGACTGGATATCGGCGCTCGAAGGCGCGTTCGGATTTTCGTTCGATCTGCAATCCGTGTCGTTCGACGCCGCGTCGCCTGCCGGTGCATATGGGCTGTCGCTCACGCATGAGAAAAGCGGACGCAGCGCTCACTTCTCGTTTCAGTGCGAAGCGGTCGATCAATGGCTGCAGCGCAGGCGGCCTGCCGCGTTACAGACGGATCGCGATTTCTATCGACGCCTGACGGTGCCGGTTCAGGCCTGCATGGCCGGTCCGTCGCTTTCCCTTTCGCGCCTGCGCAGAATCAGGCCCGGCGACGCCTTGCTCGTCGATCGGGCGTCATATCAGTTGCGTGTGCCGCTGCGCGACGGCGCGCGCCGCATTCTATTGAAACTATCTGGAGAGCAGATCGTGGTAGACCGCCCGATGATCGACGACGAGAGGAATCAACCGGAACTGACGAGCGAGTTCATTGCCGTCGATGCGCTGAGCTTTGCGCTCGACGCGGTGCTCGGTACGGTTTCGCTCTCCGTTCACGAACTCGCGCATCTGCGCGCCGGCTCGATGCTGTCGTTGCAGATTCCGGTACGCGAGCGCGCGGTCACGTTGCTATGCCAGGGCGTGCCGTTCGCGCGAGGCGAACTGATCGATATCGAGGACGCGCTTGGCGTGCGCATTACGGAGATGACGCATGCGGCGCGTCCGGACGCCGACGCATGAATTCCCAGGTCGACCCGATTTCGCTCGTCGGCCTCGTCGCGCTGCTCGGCCTCTTGCCGTTCCTCGTCGTGATGGTCACGTCGTTCACGAAATTCAGCATCGTGCTGACGCTATTGCGCTCGGCGCTAGGCGTGCAGCAGGCGCCGGGCAATACCGCGATCGCGGGCCTCGCGATGGCGGCGACGCTCGTCGTAATGGCGCCCGTGATGTCGAAGATCGGCGCCGAGCTTTCGCTCGACGAGCGCCTCGAAAGCGGCGCGATGCCCGGCATTGCCGAGACATTGAAAGCGGTGCGCGGCCCGCTCGGCGAATTCCTGTTCGCGCACTCGCGGCCGTCGGAACGCGCGTTTCTCGTGAACGCGGCCAAACGGATCGATCCCGAGCGCGACGCGCAGGAAACCGATTTTTCGCTGCTGATTCCGGCCTTTCTGATCAGCGAGATTTCGAGCGGATTCGAAGCCGGTTTCCTGCTTTACATCGCGTTCCTCGTCATCGACCTTGTCGTGGCCAACGTGCTGACCGCGATGGGGATGATGATGCTGTCGCCGAGCACCGTGTCGATTCCGCTCAAACTGTTCGTGCTGGTCTCGGTATCGGGCATATCGCGACTGATGCACGGCTTGATCGTCAGCTACATCAAATGAATTCGTTTCCGTCACTTGCGTCGCTTTCCAGCGACGCGCTGCTGCTCGTATTCTGGCTTTCGTTGCCGGCGCTCGCGGTTGCAACCGGTATTGGCTTGCTGTTGGGTCTCGTGCAGTCCGTCTTTCAGATCCAGGATCAGAGCCTTCCGTACGGCGCGAAGATCATCGGTGTCGGCATCACGCTGATCGTCACCGCCCCGTGGGCGAGCCGTGAAGTGACGCGTTTTCTCGAGCATGTCTTTACGTTTGTCGCCGCCGGCCGTGTGCATTGACGATGAACGTATTCGGCTATCTCGAAGGGCTCGCGTTCTGCTCGATCCGCCCCGCCGTTGCGCTAAGCCTCGTGCCATTCGCGTTCGGCGATTCGCTCGGCACGAAGCTGCGCGTGCCGCTCGTGCTGCTGTTCGCGGTGCTGCCGCTCAAAGTGGGTGCGCCGGCTTCGCTGATTCCGGCCGCGCTGTTCGAGGTACTGGTCGGGCTCGCGCTCGGCTTGCTGCTTGCGGTGGTCTTTCACGTTGCATCGTGCGCGGGCGCGCTACTCGATCAGCAGGGCGGCTATTCGATCGCGGCCGTCTACGACCCGAACTTCAAGCAGGAAACCGCGCTTTTCGAAACCCTGTTCACCCAGTTTGCCGCGCTCACGTTTTTCACCGGCGCGGGGCTGCGCTTCGTCTGCGGATTCTTCGCCGATGCCTGGGCGATCTGCCCGCCCGGCACAGCGCACGTGAACCTGACCGAGGTGTTCCGTCAGGTCGCCATCGACCGCGTGGCCGCCGCATTCGCCGAAGGCGTACGGCTCGCGATGCCGCTGATCGGCCTGATGGCGATGGTCGATATTTCGCTCGGCCTGATGTCGCGGCACGTGAAGCGCCTCAATCCGTTTACGACCGCACGCACGGTGAAAGCGATGGTCATCTCGTTCGCCGCGATGTCCTGTGTGCCGGTATTTATCGAGCGGCTGTCCGTCATTTTCCGGCAAAGCCTGATCCTGCGATGAGCGATAAAACCGAAGCACCGACTCCGCAGCGCCTCGTCAAGGCCATCAAGGAAGGCGATATCGCGAAGAGCGCGCACGCGACCGTCGCCGCGAGCGGCCTGATCTGGTGGCTGTTTCTTGTCGTCGAGTCGCCGCACTTCTATGAGCTTTTTCAGGCCCTGATTCGCGACGTGACCGGTCTCGACCAGACGCGCACGTTCGCGGAGCTTTTCGCGCAAGTCATGTCGTCGCTCGATGCGGCGCTGCCGGCCACGCTCGTCACGCTAGGAGCCGGTGTGCTTGCAGCCGTTGTGCCGGAAGTGGTGCAGACGCGCGGCGCCATCGCATGGAAGCGCGCGGCGCCCGATATCAAGCGCGTCGATCCGGTGTCCGGCCTGAAAAACATCTTCAGTACGCGCGTGCTCGTCGATACGCTGATCGCGCTCGTGCAATTCACGATTCTGCTTGCGATCTTCTGGTACGCGTTCGTCAAGTGGTGCGCGCAGCTGGTTCCTTCATACACGCTGCCATTGCCGATGCTGCTCGCCGATATCAGCGTGTCGGGCGCGTCGCTGCTCGCGATGATGAGCGCATCCCAGCTCGTGCCGGCAGCCGTCGATTTCGTCATGCAGCGCGTGCTGTGGAGGCGGCGCCTGCGCATGGACAAGGAAGAAATCAAGCGCGAATACCGCGACAGCGAGGGCGACCCGTACGTGAAGGGCCGGCGCCGTGCGATGCATCGCGAACTGAGCCGCTGAATATGAAAAACCGCCGCGAAACGCCATGCCAAACCGTTCGATGATGCGCCGCCCCGATATTCCCGGGCTGCTTGCCCGCCATGCCGATGTCGCCGTCGGCCTCGGCATTCTGTTCGTGCTCGTGCTGCTGATCCTTCCGGTTCCGGCATTCGTGCTCGACTTCTTTATTTGCGTGAGTTTTTGTGCAAGCTTCGTGATGCTGAGCACGACGATCTACGTGACGAAGGCCGCCGAGCTGTCGAGTTTTCCATCGCTGCTGCTCGTCACGACATTGCTGCGGCTCGCGCTGGCGATCGCATCGACGAAGATGATCCTGCTCTACGCGCATGCCGGCGACATCATCGGCGCGTTCGGCGAGATGGTGGTCGGCGGCAATGTGGCCGTCGGCATCGTCGTGTTCGTGGTGCTCTCCGCGATCCAGTTCATCGTCGTCGCGAAGGGCGCGGACCGCGTTGCCGAAGTGTCGGCGCGCTTCACGCTCGACGGTATTCCGGGCCGCCAGATGAGCATCGATGCCGATTTGCGCAACGGCCTGATCGCGCCGCGCGATGCGGGACGGATGCGCGCCGAACTCGAGCGCGAGACCTATTTTTACGGGTCGCTCGACGGCGCGATGAAATTCGTCAAGGGCGACGCGGTAGCGGGACTCGTCGTTGCACTCGTCAATATCGTCGGCGGCCTGACGGTCGGAATCGCACAGCGCGGCATGTCGTTCGGCGACGCGCTGCATACGTACACGATTCTCACGGTCGGCGACGGGCTCGTTTCGCAGATCCCGTCGCTGATCGTATCGATCGCTGCGGGTCTGCTCGTCACGCGCGTTTCGTCGGGCGGCCCGCCGACCAATCTTGGCGGCGATATCTTCCGCCAGCTGTCGCTGCACCCGAAAGCGCTCGCCATGGCCGGCGTCGGCTGTTTCGCACTGGGCGCGATCCCGGGCTTTCCGCATCTGCAGTTCGCCCTGGCGGGCGGCGCGCTGATCGGACTGTCGGTGCTGATGATGCGACAGGCGGCAAGCCGCGAGCGCATGCAGCGGCCGTTCATGCCGGCGATGACGCGCGACGGCGGCAACTATACGCAGCGGATTCTCGATGACGTGGAACTCGGCACGAGCGCAATACTGCGGCTGCGCATGGGAAACAAGGCATACGAGGCGCTGCGTCCGGGGCTCTTCGATACGCAGCTCGGCAGGGTGCGCCGCGATCTGATGACGCGGCTCGGCTTGCCGTTTCCAGGCCTTGCGCTGCAGCGCGATGCGCGGCTCGACGAAGCGCGCTACATCGTCGATATCGACGAAGTGCCGTTCGCGAGCGGGACGCTGGTGGCGAACCACGTGCTCGTGAGCGGCGACGACACGCAGATCACGATGGAAGGCGTCGCCGGATATAGTCCGGGCGCGCCGAAGGCCGTCTGGGTGAGCGCGGCCGACGCGGCGGCGCTCGCCGATGCGCAGCTCGGCAAGGCAAGCGTCGAAGAGGCGCTATGCGCGCATCTGGCCGACGTCTGCGAGCAGAACGCGGCCGCGTGCATCGGCACTCAGGAGGCACGCTTTCTGATGAACCAGATCAGCATCGAGTTTCGCGAGCTCGCGAGCCAGGTCGACCAGCTGGTGGGCCCCGTGTTGCTGGCGACTGTGCTGCGCCGGCTGCTCGAAGAGCATGTGCCGATTCGCAATCTGCGCGCGATTACGGAGGCGTGCATCCGGATTCCGGACGGCGAGCGCACGATCGACCGGATGGTGCGCGAAGCGCGTATCGCGCTCGGGTCCCGGCTTGCGCGCCGGCATGCGGACCTCGATACCTGGCGAATCGATGCGGCGGTGATGGACCCGTCGTGGGAGGCGGAACTCGAAGACCAGATTCGCGGCGGCCCGGATGGCGAACCTTACTGCATGCCCGGCGTAGGCGAACTCGAACACTTGCAGCGCGCGTTTGCCGATGCCTATGAGCAGGGCATTCGTCTGCTCGTGACGACAGCGGTCCTGCGGCCGCATTTGCGCCGGCATTTGAAGACGTTCGGCATCCGTATTGAAACGCTCGCGATCGAAGAGATTCCGCTCGATACGTTCAGCGTGCATGCGGTATCGACGTTGTCACGAGACTGAGCGGTAGGAACATGAAGCATCTCCAGCATCCTGCTCCCGTGCCTGCCGACGAACCCATGCTTTACGGACGTGTCGCCGAAGCGCGCGGCGTGGTCGTGCGGGCGGTCGGCGTATCGTTGCGGATCGGCGAAATGGTGCGTCTCGTGCGGCCCGATACGCTCGATATGCAGATCGGCGAAGTAGTCGGCTTCACCGACGATGGCGCGCTCGTGATGCCGCTCGACGGTCTCGCGGGTTTATCGAATATCACCCAAGTGCATGGATGCGGCCTCGCGTGGGGCAGATTCGATCCGCTCGATCTGCTGGGCCGCACCGTCGATGGACTCGGACGGCCGCTCGATCGTGGCCCTGCGTTGCGCGAGGCGAGTGCCGCCGCGCAAGGCGGCGCGCCGCTCGCCAGCATCAATCCGCTCGAGCGGCCCGTCATTGCGAAGCCGTTTGTGACGGGCGTGCGTGCGATCGATGCGCTGCTCACGTGCGGCGTCGGGCAGCGTGTCGGCATTTTCGCGCCGGCCGGCGGCGGCAAAAGCACGCTGATGGGAATGATCGCGAACGGCGCCGATGTCGATGCGATCGTCGTCGCGCTGATCGGCGAGCGCGGGCGTGAAGTCTCCGAGTTCATTCACGATCATTTGTCGCAGCGGCGCGATACGTCGATCGTCGTTGCGTCGACGTCGGAGCGGCCCGCGGCGGAACGGCTCAAGGCTGCCGAACTCGCCTGCGAAGTCGCGAGCGGATTGCGCGCGAGCGGGCGCCGCGTGCTGCTGCTGTTCGACTCGTTGACGCGCTATGCGCGCGCCTTGCGCGAAGTCGGCCTCGCGGTCGGCGAGCCGCCCGTGCGGCGCGGCTATCCGCCGCGCGTGTTCGCCGAGCTGCCGAAGCTCATCGAATCGGCGGGTTTGACGCAGGAAGGCAGTGTGACCGCGTTTTTCACCGTGCTCGCCGAAGACGAAGAGTCGTCCGATCCGATCGCCGAAGAAGCGCGCTCGCTGCTCGACGGGCATATCCAGTTGTCGAGCAAGCTCGGCGGCGCCGGGCACTATCCGGCCGTCGACATCCTGAAGAGCAAGAGCCGCGTGATGACGCGTGTGACCGACGTGGCGCATCGCCAGCATGCGGACCGCGTGCGCGGATGGATGAGCCGTTATCAGGAACTGGAACTGCTGCTGCAGATCGGCGAATACCAGCGCGGCAGCGACGCGGCGAGTGATCTCGCCATCGACCGGTATCCGGAGATCGTGCGCTTTCTGCGGCAGCGTTACGACGAGCATTGCGAGGCGGAGGCGACGCGCTCGATGCTTCGCGCGCTATGCGGTGCCGCGCCGGTGCGATGAGCGACGCGAAGCGCAACGCGGAACTATGGCACCTGCTTGCCCGGGTGCGGGCGTTGCGGCTCGAGCGCCGGCGGCGTGCGCTCAATGCGGCGCGCGACGGGTTGCATCAGGCCGATGCGCGGCTCGAACAGCGCCGCGAAGAAATCAGGCGTCATGACGCGCAGCGCGAATCGATCCTGCAATCGTGCGGCCACGATAAACGCGGCGGGCGGCTGTGGCGTGATGCGTTGCGCTGGCACGACGATCGCACGCCGGAACTGCATCGCGCACTTGCGTACGCGATTCGCGAGCGGTCGGTTGCCGCCGATCAGGTGACGAAGGCTTCGACGCAACTGCAGCGGGAGACGATCGGGCGCGACGATGCGTTCGAGCGTGCGCGGCGCTTCAAGGCGGCGTTGCTCGATCGCGACTGATCGATGCAGCCATCGCATGCGATGCGTGCCGTTGCAGAGCGTGCCGGATCGGTCTTTCTCTGAAAGGAGCAGCCGGCCGGTGCCACGGTCGCCCCGGCCGGCACGGGCGAGGAAAGGAAAGGGAAGCGCACCAGCCAGTCTGCCCCTTCTTCCCGCCCGATTGATGCATGGGTAGCCGATGCGGATTTATACGACCTGTTGACCCGTCTTCTGGTCGATGATCTTGTCATCCTTAGGTACCGCCTTCTGCGCGGTGTTCGCGGTGTTTCTCATCTGTGCGATTTCGCCATTGTCGGTGACCTCGCGGAACGAGACCTTTGCCTTGTCGCTCGGGCTCAGATGTTCGCCCACAAAGACCTGCTGGCTCCCTTTGGGTTCGTAGATGACGCGATTCATATGAGGCGGCGCGCTACCGCTCGATTGCTTCGTTTCCGGGTCCATGGTCACGCGCATATCTTTCGTGTCGAGGCTCAGCGGCTTCGAGAAGTCGGCCTTCGATTCCTTGCCGTTGACCTTGATAATGCCGTGCGGATCGCCCCAGCCGGTGAATTCGACGTCATTGCCGCCGACCTTCATTTTGGTCGTAGCCTTGTCTTTGCTGAGTTCGCTATGCGTATTGCCGATGTCGACGTTGAGCTTGTTGCCGTTCTGCGAGACGACCGGCGCTACCCTGTTCCGATCGTCGCTATCGTGGCGCGTGCCCTTGCGGAAGTCGTTATGGTAGTGGTCCGGCACGTTGTTGAAGCCCTTCGGTCCGGACTGCTGGAACGAGGTATACGACGTTTTCACCGTCGTGCCCTGCGGCGTGCGGGAAATTTCGCGCTGGTACTGAGTCATCGATGTATTGCGTTGCGCGGTGCCGTACGGGCTGAATGGCTGCGTGTTACCGAAGGGCATCTGCTGCGGATAGATACCGGGTCGATTGTGCGCACCGAATGAACCTGACGAGCCGAACGGCGAAATGAACGGCGAATTGAAGGGCGAATTGAACGGCGAACCGAACGAACCGAACGAACCGAACGAACCGAACGAAGAGCGGGACGTGTTTGCCGACTTCGCCGCATTCCATAAGTTGTTGTTGTTGTTGTTGCTGTTGTACGACTGAACCGTACGCATATCGATCGTTGCTTGCATGTGCGAATCCTCTAACAGGACAATGCGTTGAATGAAGAACTTATGATGTGCAGGATGCGCCGGCGCGCACGCGCGCGCACCGTCGATTCCGCATGCAGAGTCTAGGGTCGAAGCAACGCACAAGGGCACTACATACGTAGTGCTACGGGATCGCACACGCATTTACAGATTCGCTGCAAAAAAACAGGCCCGCGTGTTACAAGCGGGCCTGCGTTATCGCTGCGCGAAGCGGATGCGCTACTGCACATTCACCGCCGTAAGGTTCTGTCGCCCGAACGCGCTCACCTGATAGCCGCTTACGTTGCTCGTCGTAATTGCGGTGGCAGTGGGGTAGCCGAGCGGAATCCATAACGCGGCATCGTGAATGATCTGCTGCGCCGCTTCATACGCTTTCGTACGCTTCGACTGATCGGACGTGCGCCTGCCCTGGTCGATGAGCTTGTCGAGGTCCTGATCGCAGAAGCGCGAGAAGTTAATGCCCGACTTCACGCCGTTGCAGCTGAAAAGCGGCGTCAGATAATCGTCGGGGTCGCCGTTGTCGCCGGCCCAGCCCATGAATAGCGTGTCGTGCTGGCCCTGCTTCGCATCGCGAATCAGTTCGCCCCATTCGATCACCCGGACGTCGGCTTTCACGCCGATCTTCGCAAAGTCCGCCTGCAACAGTTCCGCGCCGGCCTTCGGGTTTGGATTCAGCGAACTGCCCGTGGGGCGTACCCAGATCGTCGTCGAAAAGCCGTTCGGATAGCCGGCGTCGGCCAGCAGTTTCTTTGCTTTCGCAATGTCATAGGGCCACGGCTTCACGGCCTTGTCGTAGCTCCATGTATTCGGCGGATACGGATTGACCGCGGGCATCGCGGTGTCGTTGAACACCACTTTCAGGTAGGTTGCGCGATCGAACGCCATGTTCAGCGCCGCGCGTACTTTCTGGTTATCGAGCGGCTTCTTCTCGGTGTTCAGCGCGACGAAGGCGGTCATGAACGCCGGCGTCTGCACGACCTTCAGCGACTTGTCCTTTTTCGCCGCGGCAATATCCTCCGGTTTCGGCGACAGCGCGATCTGGCATTCGCCGGCCTTCACCTTCTGCGCACGCACGGCCGCGTCGGGCGTAATCGCGTAGATCAGGCGGTCGACCTTCGGCTTCGGCCCCCAGTAATTCGGATTCACGTCGTAGCGGATCACCGCGTCCTTCGTATAGCTCTTCAGCATGAACGGGCCGGTGCCGATCGGCTTCGCGTTCAGGTCGGTCGGCTTGCCGGCTTTGAGCAGCTGGTCCGCGTACTCGGCCGAATAGATCGAGGAAAAGCCCATCGACAGCACCGACAGAAACGGGGCGTCGGGTTCGCTCAGTTCGATTTTGACGGTCTGGTTGTCGACCTTCGTGATCGACTTGACGAGCTTCGTCAGCCCCATCGATTGGGCGTGCGGAAAGCCGTTTGCACCCACGACCTTGTGCCACGGGTTGCTGTCGTCGAGCATGCGGCTGAATGTGAAGACGACGTCGTCGGCGTCGAGCGGCCGCGTCGGCTTGAAGTAGCTGGTGGTCTGGAATTGCACGTTCGGGCGCAGATGGAACGTGTACGTGAGTCCGTCGGCGCTGATCTCCCATTTGTCGGCAAGGCTCGGCACGACTTTCCTCGACGCCTCGTCAAACCCGACGAGCGTGTTGAAGATCACGTCGGCCGAGGCATTGGTCGTGACGAGCGAATTGAACTGGACGACGTCGAAGCCGTCGGGGCTCGCTTCGGTGCAGACGGTCAGCGGCTTCGCGACTGCGAGCGTGGGCGAAGCGAGCAGCACGGTGGCGGATACGGCAACAGCGACGGCGGCAGCAGAGGCAGCGGACGGCATTAAACGCATGACATCTCCCGGAACGGTCGTAATCAGGTAACGCGGCTTGCAGGTTTATTACGTGGTTCGGCGAACGGCGAAAACGTCGCGAATCGCGCAAGCTTATCGAACGGTCGTTGCGGCGACAACCACGCTTTGAGCGGCGCGTATTGGACACACCGGTATCGTCGCATGGCGCGCGCTTTACTGCCCTGAAGCATAGCGCTGCAGGTAGCCGATGCCTTCGATTGCGCGCGAGCCGTACCACGACACCTGTTCGCCGTCGATCAGTTCGATGCGCTTGCCCGTCGGTTTGCCGGCCGCCTGGAGCGCTTGCGCGAGCGCGTCGCAATGCGATTGCGTGAAGCGGTAAGGTTCGGTCGACAGCAGTATGCGGTCGACGTCGTCGAGCCACGGCGCGTCGAGCTCGAAGGCCGGATAACGCCGGGCGCCCGCAGGGCCGCCATCGACGGCCGGCAGCGTCTGCCAGTTCACGAGACGCAGCACCGCGGAGATGTACGTATCGCGCGCGACGGTCATCCATGGGTCGCGCCAGATCGCATACAGCACACGTTGCGACGGCCAGTCGCGCGCTCCGATCGCATCGAGCTGTTCGTTCAACGCCTGGCCAAGGCGGCGCGCCGCATCCTCGCGCCGGAAGATCGTGCCGAGCAACGCGAATAGCGCGAGATTATGTTCGGGCGCGAGCGGATGCGTGACGATGATATGCGGGACGAACGCGCGCAAGGCATCGACGGTCGTCCGTTCGTTTTCGTCGATATTGACGATCGCATGCGTCGGCTTCAGCGCCCGCACGGCATCGATGCGCACGGACTTCGTGCCGCCCACTTTGGGCACCGCGCGCACACGTTCTCGCGGATGCACGCAAAAGCCGGTGCGGCCGACAATCTGTCGATCGAGGCCGAGCGCGAACAGCAGTTCAGTGATGCTCGGGACCAGCGAGACGATGCGTGCATCGTCGCCCGCCGGGGTGTGTCCGATTCCGGCTGCATCGACTGTCTGCTCGTTCATGGCCGGTTCCGTCGATGGTGGGGGGGCGAGGTGCGCCTCGCGTTTATCGCTCGTGGCTCGTGGCGTGTCGCTTGCCGCTTGCCGCTTGTCGCTTGTCGCGCGCCGCCGGCTTTGGCGGCGGCGTTGCGACTGTCATTGCCGCAGTCGGTGCCGTTGCTGCTGCCGCGGCCTCCGGCCGTGACGTCGCTAGCCGGCTCCGGAGCGCGGCTTGTGCGGCGCCTTCTTCATCGCCGCATCGTAAAGCCAGCGCGGCAACGCATGCAACATCATCGCGACGAAGCGCATCTGCCACGGCAGCACGACGTAGCGCTTCTTCCGTTCGATCGCATGGGCGGCTTCGCGCGCGAATCGCTCGACATCCATCAGGAACGGCATGGAGTACGGGTTGTGTGCCGTCATCGGTGTGCGAATGAAGCCGGGCGCGATCGTCACGACCGAGACGCCGCGTGGCCGCATCTCGACGCGCAGGGCTTCGAGATACGTGCGCGCCGCGGCTTTCGATGCGCTATAGGCGCCCGAACCGGGCAGGCCACGTACGCCCGCGACGCTCGAGATACCGACGAGCGTGCCTTTGTGCGCAGCGGCCATTTCGGCCGCGAACGGCTCGAAGGTGGCGACCATGCCGTAATAGTTGGTATCCATCACGTCGCGAAACGCCTGCAGATCGCCGAGACCGGTGACCGTGCCGCGGCTTACGCCGGCATTCGCGATCACGATATCGGGGCAGCCATGCTTCGCGAAAAAGTCTTGCGTGGCAGCCGCGAGCGCGTCCGCATCGCGGACGTCGGCGGCATAGATCAGGATGGAGTGCTCGGGATGGGCGTCGCGGAAACGCTCGAGCGCGTCCTTGCGCCGTGCGACGAGGCCGAGAATCGCGCCGCGCCGCACGTATTCGGCTGCGAGCGCGAGGCCGATGCCGCTCGATGCGCCGGTAATGAAGACCTTTTGTGGTGAGCCCATATACCGGCGCCTCCGAGGATCGCCCCGGTGATTACATCTTCTTCGCGCGAACCTGGCCGACGAGGTAGTCGAGCACCTGGATCGTGCCGGGCAGGCTGTCGGTTTGCGCCGGGCCCGTTTCATACTTGCCCTGAATCGCGAGCGTCGGCACGCCGTCGATCTTGTAGTCTTCGAGCAGCTTCTTGTCGCGCTGCAGCGCCGTTTGCGTCGAGAACGAGTTGTACGCGTCCATATACTTCTTCGGGTCGACGCCATTCTTCGCGAGGAATTTCGCCTGATCTTCCGGCGTCAGCAGGTAGTCCTTGTTGACGTGGATTTCGTGGAAGATCTTCGGCGTCAATTCCTGCGCGAGGCCGAGCGCGTCGACGGCGTGGTACATCTTCGAATGCGGGATGAAGTCGTCGCGGAAGGCGACCGGCACGCGCTTGAATACGACGTCGGGGCCCTGCTTCTTGATCCAGTCTTCGAGGTACGGGTCGAACTCGTTGCAGTGCGGGCAGCCGTACCACATGAACTCGATCACTTCGATCTTGCCGGCCGGCACTTCGACCGGCTGCGGCGACGACAACACCGTGTAGTCCTTGCCGGAGACCGGCGCGGTGGGGCTGGCGCTTGCCGCGCCAGCGATGAGACCGAACGAGAGGCAAAGAAGGCTAAGCAGCTTTTTCATGTCTTGTGATCCCAATCGGGAAGTAGCGGTGACGGTTGAACGGAGGCGTCAGGGGCCTGTCACCGTGAGCGCTGAGACGGACGGCAGGCTTTCGCCGTGATGAGACTACGCGTGCGCGCCGAAGGTTCAAGCCGTTCAGGCCGGGTTGGCCGGGTTGGCCTGATTCGAGCGGCGCGCACGCAATAAGCGATAAAGCGGGTTACAGCGGTTACGGCGGGTTACTGCTTCGTAAAGCGGATCACGGCAGTGTCGATGCCCGCGTCGGAGAGGCGCTGACGCGTGCTGTTCATGTCTTCGAACTTGGCGAACGGCCCGATCCGTACGCGATAGTACGTGATACCGCCCGCATCGCGCTGCGTCACCTTCGATTCGAAACCCTGGAACGCAAGCCGTGCGCGCTGCTGTTCGGCGTCCGCGGCGGTCTTGTACGCGCCGACCTGCAGCAGATAGCCGGTGTTCGCGTCGGCCGCGGACGGCGGCGCCGATGTGCCGGGCTTGGCCGGCGGCGGGACATTCGCAACCGTGGCGCCCGGTGTGGCGTTCGGCGCGCTGCTCGCAGGCTTCTTTGCGCCCGCAACCGCGGCCGCCGACGGGTTGCTGCCGGCCACGCCCGGTGCGGCCGCCGAAGCGCCGCCCGCCGCGGGCGGCACTTCGACGATCTGCGGTTCTTCGAGGATGCCCGACGATTGCGTCTGATTGTTGGTCTGGCCAGGCGCCGTGTTCGGCGGCGCGGGCTGGGCCGCTTGCGGCACCGGCTGGCCTGGGCTCTTGCCCTGCAGCGCCCGGTTCGGATCGTATTGCGGCTGGCTTGCGCCGGCATCGGATGCGGCAGGCGGCGCCACTTTCGCGACGAACGGCGTCGGCGCGCGCGTGATGTACAGCGCGACCACCACCGCGATCGCCAGACCGACGATCAGGCCCAGCACGATGCCGAGAAACGTTCCCCCGGATTGCTTCGACTGCTTCGTTGTGCGGCGTGGCTTTGCCATTGTCTGAATCACCTGCAAAAGGAAAACTTGAATGACCGTCGATTATAGCGACCGCGGCGATGCCGGCTGTCTGTGCCGCCGCGCCGCCGCGTGGCAACGGTCGCGCGTTATGGGCGCGCGTTATGGTCGCATAAGCGGCTTGCGCGGGCGAGTCGAATTTACATCTTCGAGGGGGCCGACACGCCGATGATCGCAAGCCCGTTTGCCAGCACCTGGCGCGTGGCTGCGAGCAGCGCAATGCGCGCGTTGCGCACTGCTTCGTCGTCGACCAGAACGCGCTCGGCATTGTAGAACGAGTGAAATTCACCCGCGAGGTCGCGCAGATAGAACGCGACCGCGTGCGGCGCGAGTTCGTCTGCTGCTTGCGTGAGCAGGTCGGGGAACTCGGCGAGCTTCTGCAACAGGGCCATCGCGCGTTCGCTCGAGAGCGGCGCGAGATCGGCCGACGGCAGCAGCGCTTCGTCGGCGACAAAGCGCGACTTCCATTCGCCGAGCACCGAGCAGATTCGCGCGTGCGCGTACTGCACGTAGTAGACGGGGTTTTCGTCGTTCTGCTTGAGCGCGAGATCGATGTCGAACACGAACTGCGTGTCGGCCTTGCGCGAGATCAGGAAGAAGCGCACCGCATCGCGGCCGCGGCGAATCGTCTCTTCGTCGATCAGATCCGGTGCGGCTTCCTGGCCAGGCGTCGCGCCGCCCGACCATTCGATCAGGTCGCGCACCGTCACGTAGCTGCCCGCGCGCTTCGAAATCTTCACTTCCTGGCCGTCGCGCATCACCGTGACCATCTTGTGCAGCACGTAGTCGGGGTAGCCCTTCGGAATGCCGATGCCGAGACCCTGCAGGCCGGCGCGCACGCGCGCGACGGTGCCGTGGTGATCCGAGCCCTGGACGTTGATTACCTTCGTGAAGCCGCGCTGCCACTTCGTGACGTGGTAGGCGACATCGGGCACGAAGTACGTGTACGTGCCGTCTTTCTTGCGCATCACGCGGTCTTTGTCGTCGCCGTCGTCGGTGGTGCGCAGCCACAGCGCGCCGTCTTCCTCGAAGGTCTTGCCGGCCGCCACGAGCGCCTCGACCGTCTGCGCGACGCGGCCTTCCTTGTACAGCGACGATTCGAGGTAATACTGATCGAACTCGACGCCGAACGCCTGCAGGTCCATGTCCTGTTCGTGGCGCAGATACGCGACCGCGAAGCGGCGGATCGCGTCGAGATTTTCGATGTCGCCCGCGCCTGTGACCGGCTCGCCGTCGCGTGCCGAAACGGTCTCGCCGTTCAGGTAGTCGCGTGCGATATCGGCGATGTATTCGCCGGCGTATGAATTCTCCGGCCAGCCCGCGTCGCCGGGTTTCAGGCCGCGCGCGCGCGCCTGCGTCGAGATGGCGAGCGTCTGGATCTGCACGCCTGCATCGTTGTAGTAGAACTCGCGATGCACGTTCCAGCCCTGCGACTCGAGCAGGCTCGACAGCGCGTCGCCGAGCGCCGCCTGGCGGCCGTGGCCGACGTGCAGCGGCCCGGTCGGGTTCGCGGACACAAATTCGACGAGCACGCGCTTTCCTGCTTCGCGCTGCGAACGGCCGAACGCTTCGTTCTGCGCGAACACCTCGCGTACGACAGCTTGCTTCGCGGCGGCCGCGATACGCAGATTGATGAAGCCAGGCCCCGCGACTTCGGCGCTATCGACGAGGCCTGATGCCTGCGGATGCGCGAGCACCGCATCGACGATCTGCTGCGCAAGCTGGCGCGGATTGGCGCGCAGCGGCTTGGCCAGCTGCATCGCGACGTTGCATGCGATGTCGCCGTGCGCGGCGACCTTCGGGCGTTCGAGGGTGATCGTCGGCGTGACGAATGCGGCCTCGGCGGCGCCTTCGCTGGCCGTTGCGATCTGCTTCACGGTGTCGGCGAGCAGGGTTTCGAGAATATGTTTATGTGCAGGCAGCATGCTTGTTGCGTGTCCAGTGAGGCAGTCGGGTCAGACGAGATTGCGTTGGATGCGTGTACGCGCACCACGGCGCGCTCATTCCATCAGGACGGATTTTAGCAGGTGCTAATATGTCCAATTAGGTGCCCGGTCGGGACGAGGCGCGCCGGCGCGGCTGTTATAGCGTACGAGAAGCGCCTCGTGGCATCGCGCAATAGCCTGCGCAAGTACCGGCAGGTGCGCCGCGCAGCGCCGCTTTGCCAGTCGCCGCCGAGGGAGAGATCAACAAAACGAAAAGGGAACAGTCATGCTGATTACTTTCAAGTGTCGTGCCGCGCCGGACGTGATGATGTTGGAGAATCTGGCCCAATATCTCGTCGGCATCGTCGGCAAGCAGCTCGGTCAACGCGGCGTCATCACGCATGACGAACTCGGCGACGCGATTACGAAGCTCGAAGCGGCCATCGTCACCGACAAAAAGGAGCGTGCCGAACATGACGGCCACTTCCATGAAGGCGAAGAAGGGCACGACCCGCACGAAATCCCGATCGGACTCGCGCAACGCGCTTATCCGTTTCTCGACATGCTGCGCGCGGCGCAGAAAGAGAACGCGGATATCGTCTGGGGGATCTGAGCCGCGCCGGTTGCGGCGCATCGCGAATGCGCCGTGTGCTGCGTTCGCAGCGTTGCTTGTGTCATAGAAAAGCCCGCCTTGCAGCATATTGCGGCGCGGCAGTCGGCGCGGATGCCCCTTGCTTCGCCTTGTGTTTCGGCTTTTTCACATGCTGTTGCGTCGGCGGCGAATACGAGCTCGCCGAACTCGCCCCGCCTTGTGCAAACGCCGGCGCAGCAGCGGCGGCAAGCGAAACGGCCATCCACATCAGCGACAGCTTCTTCATACGATTTTCTCCGGGACGGTTGCCAGTAAAATGCCGCGCGTTGTTGCCGACGCGTTCGGCGTCATCAAGCAGCCGCAGTTTACAAAGCCGAAAACCCGATCGCCGGAAATATTCGGTGTTTGCGCGCCGATATAGTGGACGCGCGAGTGCGAGTCAAAGCAGAGGCGCCAGTGCGCGCTGCGCATCGGCCTTCGAGAGCGCCATACGCCGTGCGTAGTCGTCCAGCTGATCTTCGCCGATCTTGCCGACCGAGAAGTACGTGCTGTCCGGGTGCGCGAGATAGAAGCCCGATACGCTCGCGGCAGGCAGCATCGCGAGCGACTCGGTCACGCTCATGCCGATCTCGCCGGCCTGCAGCACCTCGAACATGTCGCGCTTGACCAGATGGTCGGGGCACGCGGGGTAGCCGGGCGCGGGACGAATGCCGCGGTATTTCTCGTCGATCATCTCGTCGTTCGACAGCGATTCGGCCGACGCGTAACCCCACAGGTCGCGCCGCACGCGCGCATGCATCGCTTCGGCGAACGCTTCGGCGAAGCGGTCCGCCAGCGCCTTCAGCATGATCGCGCTGTAGTCGTCGTGGTCCTTTTCGAACTGCTTTTCCTTCACGTCGACGCCAAGCCCCGCCGTGACCGCGAACAGGCCGATATAGTCGGCCACGCCCGAGTCTTTCGGCGCGATGAAGTCCGCGAGCGACCGGTTCGGCCGCATCACGCCGTCGACCACGGGACGCTCGCTCTGCTGGCGCAGATTGCGCCACGTGAGCGCGATTTCGCTGCGCGATTCGTCGGTGTAGATTTCGATGTCGTCGTCGTTGACGGTGTTGGCCGGCAGCAGCGCGATCACGCCGTTCGCAGTCAGCCAGCGGCCCTGTATGAGCCGCGCGAGCATCGATTTCGCGTCCGAAAACACGCGCCGCGCCGATTCGCCGACGATCTCGTCGTTCAGAATGGCCGGGTACTTCCCGGCCAGATCCCAGGTCTGGAAGAACGGCGTCCAGTCGATGTAGTTCGCGAGTTCGTTCAGATCGTAATTCCTGAACACGCGGCGTCCGATGAACTTCGGTTTGACCGGATGGTACGCGCTCCAGTCGATCTTCGTTCTGTTCGCGCGCGCCTGGGCGAGCGTGACCATCGGCTGCGCTTTCCGGTTCGCGTGCTGTTGACGGATGCGGTCGTAATCGGACTTCAGTTCGTCGAGATACTTCGCGGCGCCTTCATCGGACAGCAGGCTCGATGCAACCGACACGGAACGCGAGGCATCGGGCACATAGACGACCGGTCCTTCGTAGTTCGGCGCAATCTTGACGGCCGTATGCACGCGCGAGGTCGTCGCGCCGCCGATCAGCAGCGGAATCTTCCTGATGCGGAAGTAGTCGTCGCGCTGCATCTCCGACGCGACGTAGGCCATCTCTTCGAGGCTCGGCGTAATGAGCCCGGACAGCCCGACGATGTCCGCGCCTTCCACTTTCGCCTTCGCGAGAATGTCGTTGCACGGGACCATCACGCCCATGTTGACCACTTCGAAGTTGTTGCACTGGAGCACGACCGACACGATGTTCTTGCCGATGTCGTGCACGTCGCCCTTCACGGTGGCGATGACGATCTTGCCTTTCGCGCGCACGTCGCCGCCGGCCGCGGCCAGCTGCTTCTTTTCTTCCTCGATGAACGGAATCAGGTGCGCGACAGCCTGCTTCATCACGCGCGCCGACTTCACGACCTGCGGCAGGAACATCTTGCCCTGACCGAACAGGTCGCCGACGATATTCATGCCGTCCATCAGCGGCCCTTCGATCACGTTGATCGGCCGGCCGCCGTTCGCGGCGATCTGCGCGCGTGCCTCTTCGGTATCGTCGACGATGAAATTCGTGATGCCGTGCACGAGCGCGTGCGCAAGGCGCTTTTCGACTGGCTGATTGCGCCACTCGAGGTTTTCTTCCTTCTTCGCGGCGCCGGTCTTGAACTTGTCGGCGATCTCGAGCAGCCGGTCGGTCGCATCGTCGCGGCGGTTCAGCACGACGTCTTCGACGCGCTCGCGCAACTCGGCGTCGAGGTCCGCATAGACGCCGAGCTGCCCCGCGTTGACGATGCCCATATCCATCCCGGCCTGAATCGCGTGATAGAGGAACACCGTGTGAATCGCTTCGCGCACCGGGTCGTTGCCGCGGAATGAGAACGACACGTTCGACACGCCGCCGCTCACCTTCGCATAGGGCAGGTTCTGCTTGATCCAGCGCGTCGCATTGATGAAATCGACCGCGTAGTTGTTGTGTTCTTCGATGCCGGTCGCGACGGCAAAGATGTTCGGGTCGAAGATGATGTCTTCGGGCGGAAAGCCGACTTCGTTGACGAGCACGTCATACGAACGCTTGCAGATTTCGGTCTTGCGCTCGAACGTGTCGGCCTGGCCTTTTTCGTCGAATGCCATGACGACGGCCGCGGCGCCGTAACGCCGGATCAGCCTTGCATGATGAACGAACGCTTCCTTGCCTTCCTTCAGCGAAATCGAGTTGACGATCGCTTTGCCCTGCACGCACTTCAGGCCCGCTTCGATGACTTCCCACTTCGACGAGTCGATCATGATCGGCACGCGCGCGATGTCAGGTTCCGACGCGATCAGATTCATGAAGCGCACCATCGCCGCCTTCGAATCGAGCATCGCCTCGTCCATGTTGATGTCGATGACCTGCGCGCCGTTCTCGACCTGCTGGCGCGCGACCGCGAGCGCTTCGTCGAACTGCCCGTTGAGAATCATCCGGGCGAAGGCCTTCGAGCCCGTTACGTTGGTACGTTCGCCGACATTGATGAAAAGCGTTCCGGACGTGACGTTGAACGGTTCGAGGCCCGAAAGGCGCAGCGTATGGTCGGTCATGGCTTGCAGGAGTGCGTGAGTTGGCGTCGTAGGCGAAGAAGGTTCGGGGCGATGCGGTTGGCTCGCTCGGTTCAGGCCGCGTCGCGGTACTGCGTCGGCCACTTGCGCGGCTTGACTTCGCTGAGCGCCCTGGCGATCGCGGCGATATGCTCGGGCGTCGTGCCGCAGCAGCCGCCCGCGATATTCACGAGGCCCGCTTCGGCGAATTCCTTCAGGAGCCCGGACGTATCCGCGGGCAGCTCGTCGAAGCCCGTGTCGCTCATCGGATTCGGCAGGCCCGCGTTCGGGTAGCACGACACATACGTATCGCAGAGCTTCGACAGTTCGGCGATGTATGGGCGCATCAACGCTGCGCCGAGCGCGCAGTTCAGGCCGAACGTGAGCGGCTTCGCATGGCGCAGCGAATTCCAGAACGCTTCGACCGTCTGGCCCGACAGAATGCGGCCCGAGGCGTCGGTGACGGTGCCCGAAATCATGATCGGCAGCCGCTCGCCCGTGTTTTCGAACAGTTCGTCGAGCGCAAACAGCGCGGCCTTCGCATTGAGCGTGTCGAAGATCGTTTCGACGAGGAACAGGTCGGCGCCGCCGTCGAGCAGCGCCTTCGCCTGCTGGTAGTACGCGGCGCGCAGTTCGTCGAAGGTCACGTTGCGCGCGGCCGGATCGTTGACGTCGGGCGAAATGCTCGCCGTCTTCGGTGTCGGTCCGATCGCGCCGGCGACAAAGCGCGGCTTCTGCGGCGTCGAATACTTGTCGCACGCGGCGCGTGCGAGCTTTGCCGACGCCATATTCATTTCTTCGACGAGATCTTCCATGCCGTAGTCGGCCTGCGCGACCGTCGTTGCGCCGAACGTGTTCGTTTCGACGATATCGGCGCCCGCGGCCAGGTACTGTTCATGGATCTCGCTGATCACCTGCGGTTGTGTGATCGACAGCAATTCATTGTTGCCTTTGATATCGCGTGCGAAGTCCTTGAAGCGCTCGCCGCGATACTGCGCTTCACCGAGCTTGTAACGCTGGATCATCGTCCCCATCGCGCCGTCGAGAATCAGGATGCGCGACTTGAGCAATGAAGGCAGCGCCGTGCCGCGTGTATACGCGGCATCGCTGTTCGAAGCAGACGAAGTAACGGGAAGGGCAGGCTTGTTCATGGCGGAAGGGCCCTCAAGGGCATTCAGCGGTCTCAACCGCTTTTTTTCAGGAAACTCAACATTGTAGCCCGCGTGCGGCGTGGCCGCCCGGCGACGCGCGAAGCGTTTCCATTGGCGCGCGCAATGTGCCGGAAACGACGATCGGTATCGAGTGCCGGCGTCAGCAATGAAAAACCCCGTCCGGCATGCCGGACGGGGTTCGTGAAGTGCCTGGAGTTGCCTGGCGTGTCGCCGCAGCGGACCTTAGTGCAACACGACCGGCTGGTGCATCAAGCTGTCGAACTGGCCGAGGAACTCGTCGACTTCATCGAGCGACGGTTCTTCTTCGATCAGCTTTTGCACATGCTCGCGGAAGCTTGCCGCCATTGCTCCATCGATGTAAATCTCACGCTGAGTGTTCTTGTCGACAATTTCATAACCGCCCGACTTCATCGCGAGATGGCCGTCCTGTGGTGGGAATTCGACGACACAGTAGTTGGGGCTGTTGTAGATCATTTGCATGGCGACACTCCTTATTTCCGTTGGCTCCTGGCCAGTCCTGCGCCGTACTTGGAGCGTTTGGCGTGGAATTCAAGGGGTGGGTCCGGTGTGACGCTTGTAATTTCTCCGGACCTTGTTGTTAGACTCGCGACCGCAAAAACGTTTCGAGCAACGCCGCAAAACGCTGTGATTGCTCGATGGGCGCGAGATGAGCGGCGTCCAGTACCTCGAATCGCGCCCCCTGGATAGCATCGGCTATGACCTGTGTAGCAGCAGGAGGCGTGCCCGTGTCATGACGCCCCGCTACGGTGAGCGTGGGCGTCTGTATTTGCACCAGTCTATCGCGCACGTCGAATTCGCGCAGCGCCGCGCTCGCGAGCGCGAAGCCCTCTATGGACGTGTGGATATAGACGTCGCGAATCTGTTCGACCACTTCGGGATGAGCGCGCTGAAAGTCCGACGTAAGCCAACGTTCGAGCGATGCAGGCGCAAGCGCCGCGACGCCGTCGCGCCGGGCCGTTTCGATGCGCTGATCCCAGATGCTGCGCGATTCGGGCGCGGTAAAGGCGAATGTATCGGCCAGCGTCAACGTATCGACGCGCGATGCGTGATCGATCGCGAACTGCTGAGCGATCGCGCCGCCCAGCGACATACCGACCACATGTGTGCTTTTTGCGCCCAGCTTATCGAGCAGCGCGGCAAGGTCGTTCGACAGGTCGGCAATGGTGAACGGAGTCGTGGGCGCGGAAGATTCGCCGTGTCCGCGGATGTCGTAACGCAATACCGTGTAGTCGTTGCGGAAATAGCCGGCAAGCTGATCCCAGATCGACAGATCGCCGCCCAGCTGATGAATGAAGGTGAGCCACGGGCCGCCGCCCTCATTGCTCAGCACATAGCGTGTCTCGATGCCGTTGACGTTCACTTGCATGCCTGCTCCTTATGTAAGGGTGATGCGGTGACCGATGCGCCCGGGTGTCTATGGTCTCTCGTAGTTGGTATTCGGGTCCGCAGCCGATGGCGTTGCAGGTTGCGGGCCCGGGTTCTGATCGTTCGCATTCGTCGCGCCCTCGTTCGGTGCAGCGGTCTCCCCATGCCACAGCAATTCGACCTGCGTGCCGTTGGGCTCGGTCTGTACGAAACGCACGGGTAACCAGCCGAGCGACGGGGCAAGCCACACGTCGATGCGGCGTCGATCGCCCGCGCGGCGCGGCAGGCGCGTGAAGTGCCGTGCCTCGACAAAGCCTTGTTGCGTGCGCACGGTTTCGTCGCCGATCGTTTCGATCGGCCATATTTCGCCGCTATCGTTATCGGTCACATAGAACTCGCGCGTGACGCCGGGCTGGTACGCGTCGGGCGCGCCGCGCACGAGGCTCGCGAGCTGCATGATCATGCTGAAACGGTCCTGCGCGCCGTCCTGCAACGCGAGCGTCTTCGGCGTGCGCGTGAACGCGATCTGCCGGGTTTCGCGATTGAACACGGTCACGTCCTGGCCGCGCCGTCCGTGCGTTTCGATGTACTGGTCCGGCGCGAGACCGAACGCGTCGACCCGGCCATGGCTTTCGTAGCTGTACGTGCCGACGAACGGTAGCGGCACGGAGATGACGAGCCGATAGGTGTGCCCGTCGCTTTCCCAATGGATCGTGCCCGGCTGGTTGCGTACGCCGTTGTAGAACGTGTCGTATTCGAGATCGCCCGACGGCGGGACGGAAAACTTGACGCCTGGTGTCGCATGCGCGGCGTTGCCGCTGCCGCTGTCCGTGCCGTTTGCCGCACTGGCCGCTTGTGCCGGCGAACCTGCTTGCGGGCCGGATGCGGCCGCCGCGCTTGCTGCTGTGCCTGCCGCTGCGCTCGCTGCCGTGCTCGCTGCCGTGCTCGCCGCAGCGTCTGCAACTGGGCTGGCAGTCTCGCTCGTCGCTTCGTCGGGCTTCGGCTGAGCCTTTTCGGCCATCGTGCTCTGCGTGACCGGCGCTCGCGGTGCAGGCTGCTTTTTCGGTTTCCGCTCGGGTCGAATCGCGGTCAGCGCGTGCGGCTGCGGGGCCTGCTCGGGCAGTTTCTGCCGCGCGGCCGGCGTGGCGGGCGGCGTGGGTGCGCCGGCCGGCTGCTGTTCGATACGTTCGGGTTTCAGCAGCGCAACCTGCACGGGTACATGCTGCTGATCCGCTGGCTTGAAAGTGTCGCGATGCCGCTCGAACCACTGCGCGGCGATCCAATGCGCAATTGCGACGACGACGAGCACGGCAATCCAGCGCCAACGAAGCGAGCGTGGCGAATGAGCGCGCGGTGGGCGACCGGAGCGGCGTGCGACGGACGGAGACGACATCGAAACGGTGAGATTCTGCCGGCAAAAATGAATGATTCAGGCGAGGGACAGCATTCGTCGTTCAAGGTTCGACCGCACGGCTCCCGCTCGCGTTCCGCGCATGCAATCAACGCGGCGTCGAACTGTACCCGAGTTCATACGACAGCTTTTGCGCGCATTCGCGTAATGCTGCGTCGACTTCCCCGTCCCAGCGGATATCGAACGCGCCCTCATGACCGAGCGCGATAAGTCCGAGCGCAAGATCGCCGGTCGAATCGAAGACGGGCACGCAAAACGCGTGAATGGTCGGCAGCAGCATTCCTTCCACGCGTGCCGCGCCATGCGTGCGTACGTCTTCGAGCAACTGCTCGACCTCGCCGATGTCGCGCGGGCCGCCAGTCTGTGACGAGCGGCGCGTCTCCGCAAGTTCGCGTTCGATCATCGCGGCCGTCTTGCTGCGCGGCAGATACGCGGCGAACAACAGACCCGTCGCCGAACCGAGCAGCGGCATCACGTCGCCGAGCTTCAGCGACGCCTTCGCCGGGTAACTCGATTCCATCCAGTGCACGACGGTCGGCCCCTGATTGCCCCATACCGCGATACCCACGGTCATATCGAGCCGGTCGCGCAGCGCTGCAAGCGCGATGCGCGCGAGTTTCACGCCGTCGACTCTTGCCAGACGCGCGAGACCCAGTTGCAGCGCAAAGCCGCCCAGTTCGTATCGCCCCGACAGCGGATCTTGCGCGACCACGCCAAGTCGCAAGAAACTGACGAGATAGCGATGCGCTTTCGCCGGACTCATGCCCGCGCGCTGCGCGAGATCGCGCAGCATCATCGCGCGCGGCTCGTGCGTCAGCACCTCGAGCAGACGAAAGCCGACTTCGATCGATTGAATGCCCGAGCGCAGCTTTTCTTCGCCGCGTTCATGCGCGTCGCCGGTGTCGTCGTCGACGCCTGAATCGTGCAGGTCGTTTGAGTCGTCCATTGGAATATTGGAGTGGTCCGAGGCGTGATCGGATCGGCGGGCTGCGGGTGACATGGCGATATGCGCAATTCGAAAAGTGGAGGGCCGCGCGTTGTCATGACGTCAATGCGACGTCGACGCGACGTCGACGCACCATCGACGCACCATCGACGCGACGTCCGCGGCAACGTCAACGCGGTGCACGCGATGACGATGCAAGTGGGCGGCGCCGATTCACCATCGTAGAATACATTCCTCCTACCGTCATCCACATGCTTTATTGCCTATGAAACTTGCCACGCTGAAGGACGGCACGCGCGACGGTCAGCTGATCGTCGTGTCCCGCGACCTGCAAACCGCCGCGGTCGCCGACGGGATCGTCGCGACGCTGCAACGCGCGCTCGACGACTGGCCTTTCTACGCGCCGCAACTGCGCGACCTGTACGACGCGCTGAACCAGGGCCGCGCCCGCCATGCATTCGCGTTCGATGCGAACGACTGCATGGCGCCGCTGCCGCGCGCGTTTCAGTGGGCCGATGCGTCGTCGTATGTGAACCACGTCGAACTCGTGCGCCGCGCACGCGGCGCCGAGATGCCGCCCGAGTTCTGGACCGATCCGCTGATGTATCAGGGCGGCAGCGACGACTTCATCGGGCCCAGAGACGACATCGTCTGCGCGTCGGAGGAATTCGGCATCGACTTCGAGGCTGAAGTGGCGGTGGTGACCGGCGATGTGCCGATGGGCGTCAAACCCGAGCAGGCATTGAAGAGCGTGCGTCTTGTCACGCTCGTCAACGATGTGTCGCTGCGCAATCTGATTCCGGCGGAACTCGCGAAAGGCTTTGGTTTTTTCCAGAGCAAACCGGCCACGTCGTTCGCACCGGTCGCCGTGACGCCCGACGAACTCGGCGAGCATTGGCGCGAAGGCCGCGTGCATCGCCCGATGATCGTGCATTGGAACGGCAAGAAGGTCGGACAACCCGACGCGGGTGTCGATATGGTGTTTCACTTCGGGCAACTGATCGCTCACGCGGCGAAGACGCGCAATCTGCGCGCGGGAACGATCGTCGGCTCGGGCACGGTGTCGAACAAGGATGCGAAGCGCGGTTATTGCTGTATCGCCGAGAAGCGCTGCCTCGAGATGATCGAACACGGCGCGGCGCAAACCGGATTCATGAAGTACGGCGATACGGTGAAGATCGACATGTTCGACGAAGCGGGCAAATCGATCTTCGGTGCGATCGAGCAGTCAGTCGCACCGTTCGATCCGGCACATTGATCGGACGCGCGGCGCGGGCGGGTGGTGTGTAGCGTGTAATGCCGGTACAACTGGCGGTATCACTGGGGCATAGCCATGTCGAACGGATCGCGTGTCAGTCATCCCGGGTTTTACGAGCGCTATGAGTCGCTGCGCGTGCAGCGGCATCCGCACGGCATCGTCGAAATCGTGATGAGCGGCGAGGGCGCGAACCGCAGCAAGCTCGCGACCGCGAATGCGCTGATGCATCGCGAACTGGCCGAAATCTGGCGCGACGTCGACCGCGATCCCGATGCGCGGGTCGCCTTGATTCGCGGCGACGGCAAGGGCTTTTCGGCGGGCGGCGATCTCGAACTCGTCGAGCAGATGGCCGGCGATTTCGCGGTGCGCACGCGCGTGTGGCGCGAGGCGCGCGATCTCGTCTACAACGTCATCAACTGCGGCAAGCCGATCGTGTCGGCCATGCACGGACCGGCGGTCGGCGCGGGGCTCGTGGCCGGGCTGCTCGCCGATATTTCGATCGCGGCGAAGTCCGCGCGCATTATCGACGGCCACACGCGCCTCGGCGTCGCGGCCGGCGATCACGCGGCGATCGTCTGGCCGCTTCTGTGCGGAATGGCAAAGGCCAAGTACTACCTGTTGCTGTGCGAGCCGGTGAGCGGCGAGGAGGCGGAGCGCATCGGGCTCGTGTCGCTCGCGGTCGATGAACGCGATCTGCTGCCGAAGGCGTTCGAAATCGCGCAAAGGCTGTCGAAGGGCTCGCAAACGGCGATTCGCTGGACCAAGTACGCATTGAACAATTGGCTGCGCTCGGCCGGGCCGACGTTCGATACGTCGCTTGCGCTCGAATTCATGGGATTTGCCGGGCCTGATGTGCACGAGGGCGTGACATCGCTGCGCGAGCGCCGTGCTCCCGATTTTCCGGGCAGCGAGACGTGAGCCGATGCGCTCAGCACGCCGCGGTGGGGAGCGGTATTTGCTGGCCGCTTATGTCGCCGCGCGAATCTTCGACGCCTTTAGCTTTACTCCGGGACGTTCGACGCATACTTTCGCAGTACTACGTCCAGCGCCGACGCGGAGGTATGATCCGACGGGCCTTCTTCGCTGCAGCCGCCGTCTCCGTCGCGGCTCCCGGGCTGGAGCCGCACATCAGGATGGACATTTACCCGAGGTTCACGAGGTTGACTCAGTTTGACCGCGTTTGACCGCGTTTGATTTTTCCCGCGCTTCGTTTTCATAGCGCCCGTTACGCTGCGAGGAGATCAGCATGACCGACACCCCCGGCTCCACGCCGCCGTTTCCCGGATTTCCCGGCTTCCCGCCCGCCGAAATGCTCGACCGGATGTGGGGGATGATGCGCCTCACGCCGTTCGGTGCGGCGTTTCCGGGCACGCAGCCGGGCGCGGCGCAAGGATTCGTGCCCTCGCTGTCGATGATGTCCGACATGATGGCGCCGCTCACGAACGTCGAGGAACTCGACAAGCGCATCACCGACATGCGCGCGGTCGAGCAATGGTTGAAGCTGAACCTGAACATGCTGCAATCGGCGATTCAGGCGCTCGAGGTGCAGCGCGCGACGCTGGCGACGCTGCGTGCCTTCGGCGCGTTCGCGCAGCAGTCTATGACGCAGCCGGTCGCGGACGCGCCGCCGCGCGAAACGTCGACACGGGAGCGTGCCGAAGAGGAGCGCGCGGCGGCCGGCTCGCGCGCGGGTTGGCGCGAAGATGAAGCCGCCGCAACCGGGCAATCGGCGCAGGAAGCCGGACAGGCGTCTGGCGAGAGCGTACCGCCGCCCGGGTTCGACGCATCGGGATGGTGGAACCTGCTGCAATCGCAGTTCAACCAGATCGCGCAGTTTGCGATGGCGCAACCGGGCATGGCGGCAGGTGCGGCCGCCGGTGAGGGTAACGAGAGCGGCGACCGCGAGGCGGGTGCGGACGCCGCTGCCGGTGCGGACCGCGCCAGTCACGGCCGCCCGGAACATGGCGCCGGCGCCGAAGCAGGCGCCACGGGGGCACGCGTCCGGCAGCCCGATGCGAAACGCCCGGCTGCGAGGCGTGCACCGGCGGGCAAAACGGCCAAAGAGGGGAAGGGAACGGGCGCCGTCGCCTCGCGCAAGACCCCGAATCAACCCGAATAGGCCACGATCGAACGCAGAGACGGCGATGGGCCGCGGCGCGAGGGTGTCCGAAACGCACCGTTCCGGAGTCGGCCGGCCCGTTCGCCCTCGCGCCCCTTGTTCCAGATCAACGATTGCCGCATCCGGCGGGCCGCCGGGCCTTTTCGGGCGCGGCCATTGAAGGTGCGCATGCTATTATTCGAGATGTTTTTCAGCCCGCGAGCCCGCGTCGAAAACCTCAAATACAGCGGCTTGCAGCGCGCCGGCCTCCCGGTGCGAGGGCTCACTGCGGCGTTGCGCCGCATGCTGGCTTGACCTCAGGCACAGGGTCTCCCTCACCCACGGTTGGCCGCGTTTGTGAAATCCACATTTCGCAAGCGCTTAAAAACGCCGCTGGTACTTCTTTGCCACAGATTCTTCTGGGCGACCGATTACCGCGTAAAATTGAATGCTGCGCTGGCGAAAGCGCGGATTCCGTTCGTCAGCAGCAAAAGTAGCAATAAGTAGTTAGACAGACACAAACAGACGTCGCTTTGCGCAGAACAGGGGTGGGACTATGAACACCATGCTTTATCCGGAACTGTATAGATCGCTCGAATCCGTCCGATGGGACATGGAAAAAGACATTCCCTGGGACAAATTCGATGCGTCGCTGCTCACCGACGAGCAGGCCGCAACGATCAAGATGAACGCGATCACGGAATGGTCCGCGCTGCCCGCCACCGAAATGTTCCTGCGCGACAATCATCACGACAGCGATTTCTCAGCCTTCATGAGCGTGTGGTTCTTTGAAGAGCAAAAGCACTCGCTGGTATTGATGGAATATCTGCGCCGCTTTAAACCCGACCTGGTCCCCACCGAAGAAGAGCTGCATGCGGTGCGCTTCGAATTCGATCCCGCGCCGCCCCTCGAAACGCTGATGCTGCATTTCTGCGGCGAAATCCGTCTGAATCACTGGTACCGCCGCGCGGCCGAATGGCATACCGAACCGGTCATCAAGCACATCTACGAAACCATCTCGCGTGACGAAGCCCGTCATGGCGGCGCGTACTTGCGTTACATGAAGAAGGCCATGGGCAATTTCGGCGACGTCGCGCGTGCGGCGTTCGCGAAGATCGGCGTGCTCATGGCGTCGGCGCGCCGCACCGAAAAGCCGCTTCACCCCACGAACCTGCACGTGAATCAGGCGCTGTTCCCGCGCGATACGATCCAGTCGCGCCTGCCCGATCCCGAGTGGCTCGAGCGCTGGCTCGACGAACAGATCCGCTTCGACGACGGCTGGGAGAAGAAGGTCGTCGAACGGATCCTGCACAACCTGTCGATCCTGTTCGAGCGCACGTTCAATACGGCACAGGAACTGAACCGCTATCGCAAGGAAGTCACCTTGCGCCTGCAGGGCGGGAGCGATCAGGGTTCGGCTCAGCAGCCCGCCTAATGCGCTGATCTTTCCGCGCATTTTCCAGAAAGATCATCGACGGCCCGGCAGGCGCAAGCCCGTCGGGCCGTGTTGCATGTTCGCCGACACGTGTATCGTTGCGGCAATCCACGCTACTTCCTCTTTCGCCATGGCCGCTTCTTTCGAACGCAAACTCGTTACGCGCGACGCGCTCGCGCGAATCCGTCCCACGCTGCAAGGACCGGTGGTCTTCACCAATGGCGTATTCGACATCCTGCACCGCGGCCATGTCACGTATCTCGCGGATGCGAAGGCGCTTGGCGCGAATCTGATCGTCGGCGTGAACAGCGATGCATCGGTGCGCATGCTCGGCAAGGGCGACGACCGTCCGATCAATCGCGAAGACGACCGCATGGCGCTGCTTGCTGCGCTCGAGTGCGTCGACTGGGTTGTGCAGTTCGACGAGCGCACGCCGATCGAGCTGATCGAAGCCTTGCGTCCGGACATACTCGTGAAGGGCGGCGACTACGATATGGACGCTTTGCCCGAATCGGCGCTCGTGCGGAGTTGGGGCGGACGCGCGCTGGCGATTCCGTTCGAGCACGATCGCTCGACGACGGCGCTGCTAAAGAAGGTCCGCGCGCACCAGAAGTAGTCGACGCACCGCTACTGCGCCAGTGCCGACGCCGCGATCGGCGCGACCGGCGCGGGGCCGCCGACGACGGCCTGGTCCGCGGCGTCGGTGGCCGACATCGGTTGCACACGCAACCCTTCCGGATGAATTTGCCGGTTCAGATGAAACGGCTCGCGTACCCCGGCCGCCGGCGTGGGGCCGAACAGACCGCGTACCGCGGCGAACGCCAGCAAATTGGCAATGACGAGCAAGGCGATCAGCCAGCGCAGCATGGTTGGACTCTCCGTCGTGTGGTGTCGGTCATCGTTATTGGCAGCTTGTTCCTATTCTTTCTGATTCGCGAACGGCAGTTGCGTCATGTCGTGTGCGTCACTGCGGCGTGCGGGTCGCCGGCGTACGAGCCGCGCCGGCGTCATCGGCGGCGATCAGCGCGAGCCCCGCGAGCACGAGCGAATCATGCCGCGTATGCGGCACCTGCAGCGAGCCTTCCACTTCTGCGGCCGCGCCGCCGCCGACCACGAGCCGTACCGGCGTCTGCCATTCATCCTGCAGCTCGCGCCACATGCGTTCGATCAACGCGGCCTGCGCGAGCACGCAGCCGGCTGCGATCGCGTCGCGCGTGTTGGTGGCGAAGCATAGCGCGGGCGGCTCCGGTACTGCGGCGGATGCGTCAAGTGCCGGATGGTCGCCCGCGAGTGCGGCTTGCACGCCCGGCGTGCCGAGCGTCGGCAATTGCGCCGTGTGCTCGCCGAGCGCGCGCATCATCAGCAACCAGCCCGGCGCAATGAGCCCGCCCGTGAACGTGCCGTCCTTGCGCAATGCTTCGAGCGTCGTCGCCGTGCCGAAGGTCGCGATCAGCAGGTGCTCGTCCGGGAAGGCCGCACGCGCGCCGATCATTCCGGCCCAGCGGTCGCTGCCGAGCGACTCCGGCGTCGAGTAGCCGTTGCGCACGCCGCATTGCTCTGACGTAGCGCGGATCGTCGTGCGCGGCAGGCCGGGCCAGGTTGCATCGAGCAAGGTATCGATGCGCCGCGCGACCGCGATGCCCGCGACGTTCGATACCCACGCACCGCGTGGCATCGGCAATACGCTCCAGTCGGGTTCGTGCCCGGCGACGAGCGGATCGCCCACGCCCTTCACGAGCAGACCCGCATGCGCGAACGCGCCGCTCGCCGTCTGTGCGCCGTTTCCATCGACGAGCGCCCATTTGACACGGCTATTGCCCGCGTCGATCAGCAGAAACGGCGCGCCGCTCACACTGCACCCCGCTCGGCGAGGCGCAGCGTCACGTCGCCGGTCGCGATCGCGGTGCGGCCTGCAGGCGTGTCGAGCAGCAACTGTCCGCGCTCGTCCACACCCGACGCGACCCCGCGCGCGGATTCGACGCCCTGTTCGAACAGCAGCACCTGCCGGCCCGCATACGCGTGACAGGCGTTCCAGCGCGGCTGGAACGGCGCAAAGCCTTCCGCCGCGAAACGCTTGAGCGCGGGCTCGAGCGCGTTCAGTTCGGCCGCGAGCGTATCGGTGAGATTCGCGTTCGGCAACGCGCGCGACAGCGCGGTCGGTGTCGCGCCGCGCGCTTCGGGCGGCACGTTCGCGTTGAGTTCGCCGACCTTCGCGGCGAGTTCGTCGGCGCCTTTCACGTTGGTGCCGATGCCGATCACGACCGCACTGGCGTCGTCGGTGCTCCACGCGGTCTCGATCAGAATGCCGGCCAGCTTGTCGCCCTCGAGCAGTACGTCGTTCGGCCACTTCAGCGCGATCTGGCCCGGCCCGGCGACCGGCAGCGACCGCAGCCCGTCGACGAGCGCAACGCCGACCGCGAGGCTCAGACCCGCGAGCCCTTCGAGCGGACGCGGCAGCACGCACGCGACCGAAAACAGCAGCGCGTTGCCGGGCTCGGCATACCACGGCCGGCCGCGCCGGCCACGGCCGGCCGTCTGCAGATACGCGACGCGGACGATCGGCCGCTCGAGCGCATCGGCTCTACGTGGCAGGGTTTTCACATGCGCCATCAGGTCGGCGTTGGTGGAGCCGGTCTCTTCGACGATTTCGATCGGCCAGTCGTGCGCGGCCGGGCCGAATAACGTGATCGCGCGCTTGCGGTCGATGCGCCAGTCGTCGGCTGGTGCGGCGTCGCTGGAGGTGGGTGTAGTCATGCCGCGTATTGTAGCCACTCGCACCGGTCGGAATGCGTCATCCGCGCGCCGCCAGCGCGGCGGAAAGGCGCTGAAAGACACGGTCCGTCCGATTGCCGTGCCGACTGGGCATGGACACCGCCGAGGTACCGCATGGAGGCGCGTGCCCGGCCGCGGCGGCCGGGCCGTCCGCCGCTTTGCCGCGGCCTTTGCGCGAATATTTCCGCAGCGTACAGAACCTCCGCCGCGTTGGGCCTGACAAGCCAGCAAGGCTCGCGGGCGGCTCGTTCGATACAATGCCCGTTAATCCGATAACGACCTTCCAGCGCCTTGAACTACGACACTCCGCCCGGCCTCGAAGTCGCGGCAGGCAGACAGGGCAAGATCGTCCGGCTGTCTGGCCAGTGGACCGCGCTCGCCCTCGCGCGCGACCGCTCGCAGGAGCGCGCGCTGCCGCGCCTGCGCGAGCTGATCGGCACCGAGAAGGTCGCGCAATGGGACCTGTCGCGCATCGACCGGCTCGATCACGTCGGCGGCCAGGCGCTGTGGCGCATCTGGGGCTACCGTCTGCCCGCCGATCTCGTCGCGCTCAATGCGACGCAGCGCGACATCTTCGACCGCATCGCGCTGCTCGATCGCGAGCGCGAGAATCCGGAGCACGTGCAACGCTATGACCCGTTCACGCGGCTCGGTCTCGGCCTCTTCTCGTTCGTCGAACATCTGCAGGGCGGCATCGCGATGTTCGGGCGCGTGGTGCTCGACCTTCTGTCGATCGCGCGCAACCCGAAGATCATGCCGTGGAAGGAAATTTCCGCGAATGTCTACTATGCGGGCGCAAGGGCGCTGCCGATCACTGCGCTCGTTGCCTTTCTGATCGGCATCGTGCTCAGCTATCTGTCCGCGCAGCAGTTGCGTCTGTTCGGCGCGAACCAGTTCATCGTCAATATCCTCGGTCTCGGCGTGATTCGCGAGCTGGGGCCGGTGCTCGCGGCGATTCTCGTCGCGGGGCGCTCGGGTTCGTCGATCACCGCGCAGATCGGCGTGATGCGCGTGACCGAGGAACTCGACGCGATGCGCGTGATGGGCATTCCGCATGGCCTGCGTCTGATCCTGCCGCGCGTGATCGCGCTTGCGGTGGCGATGCCGCTGCTCGTGATGTGGACGAATATCGTCGCGCTGTTCGGCGGCGCGCTGGCCGCGAAGCTCGTGCTGCAGATCGACCTGTCGTACTTCGCGCGCTCGCTGCCGTCCGTCGTGCCGGTCGCGAACCTGTGGATCGGCCTCGGCAAGGGGGCCGCGTTCGGCGTGCTGATCGCGCTGGTCGGCTGCCATTTCGGCTTTCGCATCAAGGCGAATTCGCAAAGCCTCGGCGAAGGCACGACGACTTCGGTCGTCACCTCCATCACGGTCGTGATTCTCGCGGATGCCGTGTTCGCGATTCTCTTTCAGAACCTGGGGCTCTCATGATTGCGCCGCTTACCCATGCCGTACGTGACCAGCCGCTGCCCGAGATCGCCGAAACCGTCATCGAGGTGCGCAACCTGACGAAGCGCTACGGCCGCAATATCGTGCACGACCATCTGAACTTCGACGCGCGGCGCGGCGAAATCGTGTCGATCGTCGGCGGCTCGGGGTCCGGCAAGACCACGCTGATGCGGCAGATTCTCGGGCTCGAGCGGCCGACCTCGGGCACGATCAAGGTGTTCGGCGAGGACACGTCGAAGATCGATCCCGAGGAAGCGCGCCTGATGCGCAGCCGGATGGGCATGCTGTTCCAGCAGGGCGCGCTCTTTTCGTCGCTGTCGGTGTTCGACAATATCGCGCAGCCGTTGCGCGAACTCGGCAAGGTGCCCGAAGAACTGCTGCGCGACATCGTCATGCTGAAGCTCGAAATGGTCGGCCTGCCGTGCAAGAACGCATCGAAGATGCCGGCCGCGCTGTCGGGCGGCATGATCAAGCGCGTCGGCATTGCGCGCGCGATCGCGCTCGAGCCGGAGCTGCTGTTTCTCGACGAACCGACCGCGGGACTCGATCCGCAGGCATCCGATGAATTCGTCGAGCTGATCGGCGCGCTGCATCGCGCGCTCGGCCTCACCGTCGTGATGGTGACGCACGATCTCGACACGATGGTGGCGCTATCGTCGCGCGTCGCGGTGCTGGCCGACCGCAAGGTGCTCGTCGCGGCGCCGGTCGAGGAAGTGGCGGGCGTCGATCATCCGTTCATCCGCGAGTATTTTCTCGGCCTGCGCGGGCGGCTCGCGCTGCAGGGGTTGTCGCCCGAGCGCCGCGCGAAGCTGCCGGCGACGGCGCTCGAACCCGCGTGCGATGCGATCGCGCTCAAAACCGCGATGTAAGCGGAGAACCTGGGGAACCTGACGATGGAAAACAAATCCCATGCCTTCTGGGCCGGGCTCTTCACCGTGGCGCTCGCGCTGGCGATCGGCGTGGCGGCGTTCCTGTTCAACGTCGACCGGTCGGTGCGCGTGCCCTACGATCTGATCGCGCGAACCAATGTAACGGGGCTTTATCCGGACGCGGCGGTGCGTTTTCGCGGGCTCGACATCGGCAAGGTGCAATCGCTGAAGTTCGACCGGAACCATCCGGGGCAAATCGTGATTCGTATTCTCGTCGACACGCGCGCACCGATCACGCATTCCACTTTCGGCACGCTTGCGCTGCAGGGTGTGACCGGCATCGCCTTCGTGCAACTCGACGATACGGGCAAAGACCAGACGCCGCTTGCATCGTCGAGCAAGGACGTCGCGCAGTTGCCGCTGCATCCGGGCCTTTTCGACCAGCTGCAAAAACGCGGCGACGTGCTGCTGCGCGAACTCGAGCGCGTGGCCGGCGATGTCGACGAATTGCTGTCGCCCGACATGCGCAAGCAGATTGCGGCCACCGTCGTCAGTTTGCAGCAGGCGGCCGACGGCGTGACCGCGCTGACGCAGCAGATCGCACCGACGGCCGGCAAGCTGCCCGGCACCGTCGATCAGCTCAACCAGACGCTGGCGTCGACGAATCAGCTGATCACGAGCCTGAACAAATCGGACGGTCCGCTCGAAACCAATCTGAACAAGGTCGGCACGGCGGCGCAACAGGCCGGCGATGCGTTGACCGCCATGAATGCGTCGTTGCAGGAAATGTCGTCGCGCGTGGGCTACGACACGCTGCCGAAGGTGAACTCGCTCGCCGACGATGTGCGCACGGCGGTGCGCTCGGTCGACAGGGCGGCGAACACGTTCAGCGAAAGCCCGCGCAGCATTCTGTTCGGCGCGCCGAGCGAGGCGCCGGGCCCGGGCGAGAACGGCTTCTCGTGGCCCGCTGCCGCCGCGCAATCGGCGCAGAAATGATCTGAAAGGAACCCACATGTCACGCACGAACCATCGCCTGGTACGATCCGTCGCTCCGATGATGTCCGCGCCCGTCAGGCACGCGCCGGCGACGGCTCGCGTGCCAGCGCCGATGCCCGCCGTGACCGCGGCGCTTGCCGCCGGTTTTCTGCTCGCCGGATGCGCGGGCAATCCCGCGGCGATTTCAGACATCCGCTACGATCTCGGACCGCCCGCGCAGGTGGCCAGCGCCGGTCCGCTGCCGACCGTGAAAGTGCTCGACGTGACGGCGCCCGAGATGCTCGGCTCGGACAAGGTGATCTACCGGCTCAGCTACGCGGATGCGCAGCGTACGGCCACGTACGCGAACAGCCACTGGACGATGCCGCCCGCGATGTTGCTGACGCAACGGTTGCGCGGCGCGCTGTCGTCGCGCGGCACGGTGCTGACGGGCGGCGACGGTGTGCACGCGCCGGTTCTGAAGGTCGAGCTCGACGAGTTCGAGCAGGACTTCGACGGACAGACGCAAAGCCACGGCGCCGTGACCGCGCGCGCGACGCTGTTCTTCCACGGCAAGCTGATCGGCCAGCACACGTTTATGGCGCGCGCGCCGGCCAGCACGCCCGATGCGGCGGGCGGCACGCGGGCGCTCGCGGCGGCCAGCGACGACCTCGTCGCGCAGATCAGCGCATGGCTCGGCGTGCAGGCGCTCGTCGCGGCGCAATGAGCGGGCCCATGGGCGGAACAATGCGCAGGACTTGCGGTGAAAGGGGCAGCGCGACGAGCCGCGGAACCACACGCGGCACGCCGTGCGCGCCGGGCTGCGCCGCATGACCGACAAGCCGTGGCAGCACCGCCCGTCGGCGTTCGCAAGGCAGGCGCTTGCGCTCTATGCGGCGCTTGTCGTCTACGGCTCGTGGTATCCGTTTTTCGGCTGGCGCTCGCTCGGGATCGCACCGTTCGCGTATTTGACCGATCCCATGCCGCAGTACCTCACGCTTTTCGATGTCGTCACGAACGTGCTCGGCTATGTGCCGTTCGGCGCGCTCGTCGTGCTGGCCGTCTATCCGCGTGTGCGCGGCGCGCTGGCGGTCGCGCTGGGGTTCGGCGCGGGCACGCTGCTGTCCGCGCTGATGGAAGCGGGGCAGACCTGGCTGCCGACGCGCATCGCATCGAATCTCGATCTGGCCGCGAACGCGCTCGGGGCCTTGCTCGGAGCGACGCTGATGTCGCCCGCGACCGGCGCGCTGCTCGATCGCGGCCTGTTGCGCCGCATCCGCTTCCTGTGGTTCGAGCGCGATAGCACGGCGATCATCGGCATCGTCGCACTATGGCCGTTCGCGACGATGTTCCCGGCGCCGCGTCTGTTCGGCGTCGGCGACTGGCCGCATGCGCTGTGGCAGCGCTTCGACGCGGGCATGCAGGAGACGCTGCTCGCGTGGGCGCCCGCCGCATGGCACGTGCCGGCGTGGCCCGCGCTCGTCGCGGCGTGGCTGCCCGAAGATGGCTGGGAGGCCGTGATCACCGCGCTCAACCTGCTTGCGGTGGGCGCGCTCGCCTCGCTGCCGATGCGCACGCGCGCGCCGCGCCGGTTGTTGCTCGTGGTGTTCATCGTCGCGACGCTCATGGTCAAGGCGGGTGCGACGTTTCTGCAATCGCAAAGCGGTCTCGCCTTCGATTGGGCGACGCCCGGCGCGCTGATCGGCCTCGCTTGCGGCACCGTCGCCGTGCTGCTCGCGCCCGCGCTGCCGCCCGGATGGCGCGCGACGCTCGCGGCGCTCGCGCTCGCCACGTCGCTCGTCTTCGTCAATCTGCTGCCGGTGAATCCGTATTTCGATGTCGTGCTCGCCGATTGGCGCCAGGGTCGCTACCTCCATTTCAACGGGCTTGCGCGCTGGCTCGCATGGACATGGCCGTATGCGGCACTCGTGTGGCTGGCGTTTTCGGCGGAGCGTGCATGGCTCATGCGGCGGCGTGCGGGCCGGACGCGGCGCGGCTGATGGATGCGCGTCAGCGGCAACGAGCGGAACCATAAGCGGGTACATGAGCGGCGCATGAACGCGGTCGCTATAATCGGTCGGATCGAATGGCGAGCGACAACGCTTCCTGCCAGAAGCCCCGAACCGGTATGACTGACCCGCTTTCGGTTCTCTCGCGCCCCGCACTTTCAAAATCATTTCGTCCTAGCGTCAACGCCGATGGAACCACATTTCAAGTATCACGTTTTCTTCTGCCTGAATCAGCGCGAACCGGGTGCCGCACGCCCGTGCTGTGCCAACTGCAATGCTCAGGAAATGCAGGAGTACGCGAAAAAGCGCGTGAAGCAGCTGGGCCTCGCCGGTCCGGGCAACGTGCGTATCAACAAGGCAGGGTGTCTCGACCGCTGCGAAGAAGGGCCGACCATCGTCATCTATCCGGAAGGGACGTGGTACACGTACGTGGACAAGAGCGATATCGATGAAATCGTCGAATCGCATCTCGTGAACGGCCAAGTGGTCGAGCGTCTGAAAATCGATCGGTAATTCGTCCCATCAAGATCCATCAATTGACCCGGAAGCGGTGCCAATGAATGCTCAAACGCAGAAATTCCTGATCGACGGTCCTGCCGGCAAGATCGAGGTCGCGCTCGATCTGCCCGACGGCGAGCCGCGCGGCATCGCGCTCGTCGCACATCCGCATCCGCTATTCGGCGGTTCGATGGACAACAAGGTTGCGCAGACGCTTGCGCGCACGCTCGTGCAACTGAAGTACGTGACGTACCGCGCGAATTTCCGCGGCGTCGGCGCGACCGAGGGCGCGCACGACGACGGCATCGGCGAACGGGACGACTTGCGCGCAGTGCTCGATTACATGCGCGCGCAGCCCGGTCAGTCCGACGTGCCGCTCGTGCTGGCGGGCTTTTCGTTCGGCACTTTCGTGCTGTCGCATGTGGCGGCAACCCTTCGCGAGGAAGGCCGCGCGATCGAGCGAATCGTGTTCGTCGGCACCGCCGCGAGCCGCTGGGACGTCGCGCCGGTGCCCGAAAACACGCTCGTGATTCACGGCGAAATCGACGAAACGGTGCCGATCAAGTCGGTCTTCGACTGGGCGACGCCGCAGGAATTGCCGGTTGTCGTGATTCCCGGCGCCGAGCATTTTCTGCATCGCAAGCTGCACATCCTGAAGCGCATCATCGTCGACGCATGGCGTTGAGCATGGTCGCGCCGCAAGATGCGCGAACACAACACTTGAGCCGTAAATCGCGGTAAAAAGCGGGGCCCGGCTGCAAATATGGGGTTCTGCGGCGCGTATAATGGGCGCTCTTTTTTGGGCGCAGCGCCCCCGTTCCGCCGCAGGCATCGTGCAATGATTCCGCGTCGATCATGCATTGACCACGCATCGTTTTTCCATGCGCGCCGCGACGGATGCAGGGCGCGTTGCGCGAACCGATCCTTTAGCCGTCAGTCCAAGAAGCGCCGCGCTGTTCTTGCCGCTGTCCTCTTCGAGGACGCGCATAGTGCGGTGCGACGCGTGCTGACCGGCTTGCCCACGCTATGCGCCGCTCACGCGTGATTGCTCATTTCTGTCCGAACCGATCCTATGCGCTTTTCCAAACCCGGCTTCCCGTCACTGGCGTCTTTCGTTCCCCAATCCATTAGCCGTGCCGTGATGCTCGGCGTCGTGCTGCCGGCGTCGCTCGTCGCCGCGAGCAGCGCGTTCGCGCAGGTGCCGCCGCCGGCCGTGAATGCGCGCTCGTGGGTGCTCGTCGATGCGACGAGCAATCAGGTGCTCGCATCGGGCAATCCGGACGAGCGCGTCGAACCCGCGTCGCTCACGAAACTGATGACCGCGTATCTCGTGTTCCAGGCGCTCGACGCGAAGAAGATCTCGATGGATCAGACCGTGATGCCGAGCGTCGCGGTCCGCCGCGTGCGCAACGACGAATCGCGCATGTTCATCGAGGCGAACAAGCCGGTGACCGTGCACGACCTCGTCTACGGCATGATCGTGCAGTCGGGCAACGACGCGGCAATCGCGCTGGCCGAGCTGGTCGGCGGCACGGAGACGCAGTTCGTCGCGATGATGAACGCGGAAGCGCAAAAGCTCGGCATGAAGAACACGCACTATGCCGACGTGAACGGCATGCCCGACGCGCAGCACTACACGACCGCGGGCGACCTCGCCGTGCTGTCGGCGCGCCTGATCCGCGACTATCCCGACTATTACAGCATCTTCTCGGTCAGGGAATTCACGTACAACAAGATCAAGCAGCCGAACCGCAACCGCCTGCTGTGGCTCGATCCGACCGTCGACGGCCTGAAGACGGGCCACACGGAGGCCGCCGGCTATTGCCTGATCGCGACCGCGAAGCGGCCGGCGGCGGGCGTGCCCGATGCGTCGCGCCGCCTCGTCACCGTCATGATGGGCGAGCCGAAGGAACACGACCGTGTGCAGGACAGCCTCAAGATGCTGAACTACGGCTATAGCGCGTACGACCTCGTGCGTCTGTACAAGGCGGGGCAGGTCATCGAAACGCCGCGCGTCTACAAAGGCACGCAGGATACGGTCAAGATCGGCGTGAACACCGACCAGTACATCACGGTGCCGAAGGGCCTCGGCGACAAGCTCAAGCCGCAGGTCGAGCATGCCGATCCTTTGATTGCGCCGATCACGGCGGGCCAGCAGATCGGTACCGCGAAGCTCGTGTCGGATGGCAAGACGCTGGCCCAGTTCCCGGTCGTCGCGCTGCAGCCGGTGCCGCAGGCGGGTATCGTCGGCCGCGTATGGGATTCGCTGATGCTGATGTTCAACAAGAAGAAGTAAGCATTGCGACCGTGGCCCGGCGGCCGCCGGGCTGGTGTCGGTGGGAGTGAGGGCGTCGCGGGTCGGCGCCCGGGTTGCCGGCCTGCGGTGTGTCCCGGGGTGGCGCCACGCGCGGTCCGCCCGTTTCAATCGCCGCATGCGTGCCGCGCAGGTGCGCGCGCGGCTTGTCGCAAGGAGGCGAAGGTATGAGCGCCGAGAAAGAATCGTTGATCGACTTTCCATGCGATTTCCCGATCAAGGTGATGGGCAAATCGCACCCCGAGTTCGCCACGACGATTGCCGCGGTAATCGTGCAGTTCGACAGCAGCTTCGACGCTGCGCGCATCGAAACGCGTCCGTCGAGCGGCGGCAACTACATTGGTTTGACCGTGACGGTACGCGCGCAGAATCGTGAACACCTCGACGATATCTATCGCGCGCTTACGGGGCATCCGATGGTGAAGGTGGTGCTGTAACAGCAGTCCGGGCAGGTTCTCCCTTCGCGCGCGCCTGAGCCCGTTTCGTCGGGGCGCCCGAGCCCGCGCAGACTGCTTCGATCTGCGCCCCGAACTGCTGCGCTTCGCCGAAGATCCAGTCATGAAACGCTTCGACGCGCGGCGTGTGCCGCAACTGCGGCGGGCAGACAAAAAAGTACTGCCACGGGCTTGGGCCATCGATATTGAATAGCCGCACGAGCCGTCCTTCGGCAATTTCGTGCATCGCGAGCGCACGGCGTGTAAGCGCCACGCCCTGGCCATCCATCGCCGCCTGCAGCAGGTTCGACGAATCCTGATACAGCACGCCGCGGCTCGGTTCGGGCCAGTCCGGCAGGTCTGCTGCGTCGAACCATCGCTTCCACAACTGATCGTCCGAGCGCAGCAGCGGCAAGTTCGCAAGCTCGGCCGGCGTCTTCGGCAGCTTGCCGCCGTTAAAATCGGGCGTGCACGCCGGAAAGAACACCTCTTCGAGCAGCAACTCGACGTGCAGTCCCGGATACCGGCCATAGCCGAACCGGATCGCGATGTCGACGTCGTCGCGCGCGAAGTCGACGAGCACATTGCTCGTTTGCAGTTCGAGATCCCATTGCGGATGCGACTCGATGAAGCTGCCGACACGAGGCGTAATCCAGCGCGCCGCGAACGACGGCAGGATCGATACGACGAGCCGCCGTTCGCGGTCGCTCGCGCGAATTTCGCGCGTTGCTTCGGCGAGCGTGACGAGCGCGGTGCGCACGCGCACGGCGTAGCGCCGGCCGACGTCGGTCAGCCTCAGGCGCTTGCCCTCGCGGGTGAATAGCGTGACGCCCAGTTCCGCTTCGAGCGCCCGGATCTGATGGCTGACCGCGCCGTGCGTGACGAACAGCTCGTCTGCCGCGCGCGAAAAACTCTCGTGTCGCGCAGCGGCTTCGAATGCCTTGACCGCGTTTAGCGTGGGGAGATCGCGAAGGTCCATTGCTAATTTTTCTCACATATGCGTGAAAAATGATCGTTTGGGGCAAATCCTTGTCGTGACTACGATTCTAGCCATGGAACGCTTTTTTGAGAGAGTGTCATGCGAGAAATTTCCTCTAGCATCTGGTTCGAAGTCGGCAATGGCGAAACGGTGCCCCTGCGCGTCACGGACAGCACGCAGCTGACCGTTCACGGCGGCGCGGTGTGGGTCACGCGTAGCGACGACGTCGAGGATTACTGGCTCGAGCCGGGCAAAACGCTGCGCTTGCGGCGCGGCGAACGGTTGTGGCTGAGCGCCGAAGGCAAGACGCACGCGTGCGTCGAGTTCTTCGTGCCGAAGCGTGCCGGCGAACGGGCGATCAACTGGTTTGCGCGTGTCGCCGAGCGGTTCGGCGCGCGGATGCGCGGTGGCTGGCTAACCGTATGAGACAAGCGACGCATAACGTATGACGAACCGACGTTGAACGCGCTTCCACGCGTTCGCAAACGGCCATCATGTCCGCGGAGCGGGGTCTGGGCCGGCGAGGTGCGCAAGATTTCGGTAAACTTGCGCGATTATGTGTGCCACGCCGGTTACCCTGCCTGTCGCGCCTTCCGGCACTACCGCTGCCGGAGCGGCGCTGTCCGAAACGGCTTCCGTTGAAATCCCCGCGGGCGCCGCGACGGCGTCCGGTTCCGCTCATGCTGCTGTCGCAGCGCCGGTTCTGCTGCGTTGGCGCGGCGTCGAACCTTATCAGCAGAGCTTCGACGCAATGCGTGCCTTCACCGGGTCGCGCACGGCCGAAACCGTCGACGAAATCTGGCTTGTCGAGCACCCGCCCGTTTTCACGCTCGGCCAGGCCGGCGACCCTGCGCATCTGCTCGCAGCCGACAGTGGCATTCCGCTCGTCCAGGTCGATCGCGGCGGGCAGATCACATACCACGGCCCGGGTCAGGTCGTCGCTTATCTGCTGCTCGACTTGCGCCGCCGCAAACTGATGGTGCGCGAGCTCGTCACGCGGATCGAAGCGGCCGTGATCGAGACGCTCGCAGCGTATAATCTTGCCGGAGAACGCAAAGCTGGCGCGCCTGGTATTTATGTCGCGCCGGGGCTTGCCGCACGGCAGCACGCCGGCGCCAAGATCGCCGCGTTGGGTCTCAAGATTCGCAACGGCTGCAGTTATCACGGCGTGAGCCTGAATGTGAAGATGGATCTTGAGCCGTTTCTCGCAATCAACCCATGCGGCTACGCCGGCCTCGAAACGGTCGATATGGCAACACTCGGCGCGAATGCGGACTGGAACGACGTAGCGCGCACGCTGGCCGCGTGCCTCACCGCAAACATCGACGGCATTTCGAGAGCCGCCGCCCACTCTGCCCAATCGCAGGCCGGTGCCGCCACCGCCTCACTGGAACGAACGAATGACTGACGTTACCGCGAACCTCGCAGGCCAATCCTCTGCCAATACTGGCGCGGCCCCTGCGGCCCCTACCGCTTACGACGCGACCGCCAAGCAGAAGGCACAGGCGAAAACAGCGCGCATTCCGATCAAGATCGTTCCGATCGAAAAACTGAAGAAGCCGGACTGGATCCGCGTAAAGGCGGCAACCGGCAATTCGCGCTTCTACGAAATCAAGCAGATCCTGCGTGAGCACAACCTGCATACCGTGTGCGAGGAAGCGAGCTGCCCGAATATCGGCGAATGCTTCGGCAAGGGCACGGCCACGTTCATGATCATGGGCGACAAATGCACGCGCCGCTGCCCGTTCTGCGACGTCGGCCACGGCCGGCCCGATCCGCTCGACGCCGATGAGCCGCTCAATCTCGCACGCACGATCGCGGCGTTGAGGCTGAAGTACGTGGTGATCACGAGCGTCGATCGCGACGATCTGCGCGACGGAGGCGCGGCGCACTTCGTCGAGTGCATCGAGAAGACGCGTGAGCTGTCGCCCGAGACGCGCATCGAAATTCTGACGCCGGATTTCCGCGGGCGTCTCGATCGTGCGCTCGGCATCCTGAACGCGGCTCCGCCCGACGTGATGAATCACAACCTGGAAACGGTGCCGCGTCTGTACAAGGAGGCGCGTCCGGGCTCCGACTACGCGCACTCGCTGAAGCTGCTCAAAGACTTCAAGGCGCTGCATCCCGACGTCGCGACGAAGTCCGGGCTGATGGTAGGGCTTGGAGAGACTGAAGAAGAAATCCTGCAGGTGATGCGCGACCTGCGCGCGCATGATGTGGACATGTTGACGATCGGCCAGTATCTGCAGCCGTCCGAACACCACCTGCCGGTGCGTGCTTACGTGCATCCCGACACCTTCAGGATGTACGAAGAAGAAGCCTGCAAGATGGGCTTCACGCACGCGGCCGTCGGCGCGATGGTGCGTTCGAGCTACCACGCCGATGTGCAGGCACACGGAGCAGGAGTGGTCTGAACACCCCACGCTGCACCTCGGAGAAGTCTCGCAAAGCCCGCTTTTTAGCGGGCTTTTTTGTTGCCCGTCATCGGGATGTTCCCGTTGAGAGATGGTTCGGACTACATCGTTCGGCATATTGATGTAGCGCGGTTTGCCAGGCACGATGCCTGTTCTTCGAACACATTGCGAGGGCATCCGATGAGTGATCTTTTAGTCGGCTAGACAAACGGCGGACGCCAAACGTCCACCGAAATACGCTTCATCTCGAAATTGTTGTCAATTGACAACTTAGTTCAATGCCGTTAGTCTTGAGGTCCATATGTCGCGATCAGTTCACCCAAAAAAGGAAGTCGAAAAAGCGCTCAAACGTGCGGAGGCGGAAGGCTGGCGCATCGAAGTCGGCGCAGCGCATGCATGGGGAAGGCTTTATTGCCCGTATAAAGGCGACGAATGTCGTTGCGGAGAATTTTGTATCAGTTGTGTCTGGTGCACGCCGCGCAGCGCCGGTAACCACGCCAACGGGTTAAGACGGGTTATCGAAAACTGTGCGACGCACATGAGGCACAAGGCAGCAATGCGGCTTGCGCCGCAGGGAGAGTAGCAATGGAGTACATCTTTACGCTGAAGTACCAGTTGCCGGAAGCCGATGCCGATCTGGACGAGCTCGTCGAAAGGCTCGGCGCTGCCGGGTGCGACGATGCATTGATCGGCGTTGGTCTTCCCGGTCGTATCGCACTCGAATTCACGCGTGAGGCGGAGGCGGCCGATGAAGCGCTGGTCAGTGCGCTTGCAAGCGTCAAGTCGGTTGTTCCGTCAGCGAGGCTGATCGAGGCTGCCCCCGATTTCGTCGGACTGACCGATGCCGCGCAGGCGGTTGGCGTGACGCGCCAGAACATGCGCAAGCTGATGCTCAAACATGCGACGAGTTTCCCTACGCCCGTACACGAAGGAACGACGACAGTGTGGCATCTGGCCGATATCCTTGCGTGGCTGCAGGCGAAGTGCCACTACAACCTCGAGCAGCGCCTGATCGATGTCGCATCCACCGCGATGCAGATCAACCTGGCGAAAGAGGGGCGCCAGATGACCACACGCATGCAACGTGAAGTCCGCATGCTGGTTGCGTAGTCACCCTTACGAGGCCGCATGCGGGAAGCGCGCTTCGTTACATCGACGGCAGCATATCGGCAGCAGTATCTCAACTGAGGCAGGCGGATGATGGCAAACGGAATCGCCGGTGAAGCGGAAGTCGAAGTGACGCATTGGCCGTACCCTCGGCTCGTCGCGCATCGTTGCGGCGGTAAGCTCGCGCCCGAAAACACGCTCGCCGGATTCGACGCGTGCGTGCAGCACGGTTACCGGATGGTCGAATTCGATGCGAAGCTGTCCGCGGATAATCAGATTTTCCTGCTGCACGACGACACGCTCGATCGAACCACAAACGGTTGCGGCGCAGCGGCGCTGCACACGTGGGCGCAATTGGCCGCGCTCGACGCGGGCTCGTGGTTTGATCGCCGATTCGCAGGCGTACGCCTGCCCACGCTTGCCGATGCGGCAACCCGTTGCGAACGCGATGCGCTTGCAGCCAACATCGAGATCAAGCCCTGCCCCGGCCGCGACGCGTTGACGGGCGAGTTCGTCGCTGCGGCGGCGCTTTCGCTGTGGCGGCGCTCGCAAATGCCGCTGCTGTCGTCATTCTCGTATGACGCATTGGCCGCGGCACGCAAGGCTGCGCCGACGCTGCCGCGCGGCATGCTGTTCGATGCAGTGCCTCGCGACTGGCGGCGCATCGTGCACGAACTCGAGTGCGTATCGCTGCACGCCGATCACAGGCATCTGACCGATGCCCTCGTTGCTGAAATTCGCGCGGCTGGTTTGCGCGTACTCGCCTACACGGTGAATGACCCCGTACGCGCGCGCGAACTCGTGCAATGGGGTGTCGACATGATCTGCACCGACCGCCTCGATCTGATCACCGAAGCCATGTTGCGCTGAGCCCGCAACCTGTGCGCGTGTAGGGGTTTTACCTTACGTCCACATTCCGGAATCCCCGACATACCAATTCCGGATTTCCGGAAACCGGGACGCACGCGCCTGTGCGGGCTAAAAATAGCTTTAGAAATCAATGCGTCGCCATGCTGGCTCGCATTGGCATCGACCTTGCGATATGTCCGACGCGGCACGCTTGCGGTGCTGCTTATAAATAAAGCAAGGAGACAACGATGCCTGAATTCCTGTCCTGGACCTTCTGAAATCGTCGTCTTGTAGCGGCTTGTCGCCCGCGCACAAGCGTACGAACTCCGTTCGCATGATGCGCCGCGTGACGAGCCTGTCGCTTACTCCATCGCAGGAACCATCGTGAAGAAACCCTTCTACAAAATCCTCTATGTCCAGGTGATCGCCGCCATCATTATCGGCATCGTGCTCGGACACTTCTCGCCGGCGTTCGCCGTCGACATGAAGCCGCTTGGCGACGCGTTCATCAAGTTGATCAAGATGGTGATCGGCCCGATCATCTTCTGTACGGTCGTGACCGGTATCGCCGGCATGCAGGACATGAAGAAGGTCGGGCGCGTCGGCGGCAAGGCGCTGCTGTACTTCGAGATCGTCTCGACTTTCGCGCTCGTGCTCGGCCTGATCGCGACGCATGTGCTCAAGCCCGGCGTCGGTTTCAACATCGATCCGGCCACGCTCGACGGCAAGGCGGTTGCCTCGTATGCGGCGAAAGCGCACGGCCAGTCGAGCGTCGAGTTCCTGATGCACATCATTCCGGACACCATCTCGTCCGCGTTCGCGCAAGGTGAAATCCTGCAGATCCTGCTCGTTGCGCTGCTGTTCGGCAGCGTGCTCGCGACGATCGGCGAACGCGGCAAAGTCGTCACCGACTTCATCGAAGGCATCTCGGGCGTGCTGTTCGGCATCGTGAAGATCATCACGAAGCTCGCGCCGATCGGCGCCTTCGGTGCAATGGCGTTCACGATCGGCAAGTACGGCATCGGCTCGCTGCTGCCGCTCCTGAAGCTGATCGGCACGTTCTATCTGACGTCGATCGTGTTCGTGGTGGTCGTGCTCGGCCTTATCGCGCGCGTGGTCGGCTTCAATATTTTCCGCTTCGTCGCTTACATCAAGGAAGAGATGCTGATCGTGCTCGGCACCAGTTCGTCGGAAGCCGCGCTGCCGCAGTTGATGCTGAAGCTCGAGAAGCTCGGCTGTTCGCGTTCGGTCGTGGGTCTCGTCGTGCCGACCGGCTACTCGTTCAACCTCGACGGCACCAATATCTATATGACGATGGCGGTGCTGTTCATCGCGCAGGCGACGAACACCGATCTGACGCTGACGCAGCAGTTGACGCTGCTCGCCGTGACAATGCTGACGTCGAAGGGCGCGAGCGGCGTGACGGGCGCAGGCTTCATCACGCTTGCGGCGACGCTCGCAGTCGTACCGACGATCCCGCTGTCGGGCATGGTGCTGATTCTCGGGATCGACCGCTTCATGAGCGAATGCCGCGCGCTGACCAACATCGTCGGCAACGGTGTGGCGACGGTCGTCGTGTCCGCATGGGAACGCGAACTCGACCGCTCGAAGCTGCGCGCGGTGATGCAGCGCGACGTGTCGGTCAACGAACCGGCCGAAGTTTGAGCGACCAGGGTTTTAGCCATGGGGACCACGGCGCCGCGAGGCACGGCGGCGCCGCCCGCAACCGCGCAAGCTACGCAACAGACGTATCGCACGCGGCTTTCCAACAATAAGAACGGCGCGGCGCGAGACGCATCCGCCGCCGCGCAGAAGGCGGATCGCGCCTCGCTGGACGCAGACGGCGCTGCACAATGTGCCACAATAGGCGACTCCCATCGTCCTGACCTGGTTACCGTGACGCGCCGTCTGCTCGTTTTCTTCGCGCTCGTCGCCGGGCTCGCGGCGGCATGCGGGCTCACGTGGTCGGTGAGCTGGCAGCGCGGCATCGAAGCGCTGCGTCTGAATGCGGCCGCGCGCGCCGATCGCACCACGAGCGCGCTCAGAAGTACGCTCGAGCGCTACGAGTCGTTGCCGTATCTGCTCGCGGAACATCCGGTCGTGCAGGATGTCGTCGTTGCGCCCACCGAGGCCAATGTCGCGCGCGCAAACCACTATCTCGAAGACCTGAACCGTCAGGCCCGCGCGAACGTCACCTATATCATCAAAGCCGACGGCATTTGCGTGGCAGCCAGCAACTGGCTCGACGCGGACAGTTTCATCGGCGTCGAATATCTGTTCAGGCCATATTTCATCGAGGCGATACAGGGTCGCGTCGGCCGCTTCTTCGCGATCGGCACGACTTCGCACGATCCCGGCTACTTCATCTCGCAACCGGTGATGCGCGGCGGCAAGATCGTCGGCGTTGCGGTCGTCAAGCTCAATCTCGAGTGGTTTCAGGGCGCGGATGCATCGGAGCCGCTGATCGTCACCGACGATCACGGCGTGATCTTTCTGTCTTCGGTGGCCGCGTGGAAGTACCACACCGTGCGTCCGCTTCCGAATGAGGTGATGAATTCGATCCGGCAGACGCGCCAGTACGCGCAGCAGCCGATCACGCCGCTGCCGATGACCGTCGAGCGCACGCTCGCCGGCGGCGCCCGGATCGTGCGGATCGGCGGCGGCCGCTATGCACCGCGCTATCTCGCGTCGAGCCGCGCACTCGGCGAACCCGACTGGCATCTGATCACGATGTCGCCGGTCGAACCGGTGAACGCCGACGCCCGCTATGCGACGGTCGTGACCGGCTTCGGCTACGTATCGCTGTGTCTGTTGCTGTTCTACTGGCGCATGCGCCGCGCGCGCGTGCGCGAAGTGATGAAAAGCCGTGCGCTGTTGCAAAAGGCGTATGCCGAACTCAACGAGCGTGTCGCGGAGCGGACCGCGGACCTCTCGCAGGCGAACGAGCAATTGAAAAACGAGGTGCGCGAACGCGCGCGTGCCGAACAGGAACTGCGCGCCGCACACGACGAACTGATCCAGGCGAGCAAGCTCGCGGCGCTCGGCCAGATGGCGGCGGGCATCACGCACGAGCTGAACCAGCCGCTTGCCGCGTTGCGCAGCTTTTCCGACAACACCCGCGTGCTGCTCGAACGCGGCGACCAGGCGGCCGCGCATGAAAATCTCGAGGCGATCGCGGCGCTCACCGAGCGCATGGGCAAGATCACGAATCAGCTGAAGTTGTTCGTCGGCCGTGCACGGCCGCGCAATGCGCGCTCGCCGGTCGCGCGCGCATTGCGCAACGTGCTCGGGCTGTTGCAGAAGCGCTTGCAAGGCGTGACGGTCGATGTGTCGGTACTCGATGCGACCGCGGCGAACCCGGCACGCGAGCGTTTCGATATCGATGCGGAGCATCCGCAGCTCATGGTCAATTGCGACGATCTACGGCTCGAACAGGTCCTCATCAATCTGCTCGGCAATGCACTCGATGCGGTCGCTGGCCTGCCTGAACCGCGTATCGCAATCGAGATGGAAGTGTCCGACGCGGCTACATTGACGATCACGGTCCGCGACAACGGCCCGGGTATCCCGGCCGACGTGCTGCCGCGCCTGTTCGAACCGTTTTTCACGACGAAGGAGATGGGGCGGGGGCTGGGGCTCGGCCTTGCGATCTCGTCGTCGATCGCGCGCGATTGCGGCGGCTCGCTTGCCGCGCGTAACGTGGCGGAAGGCGGCGCGGCTTTCACGCTGACGCTGCGCCGCGCCCGCGCGCAGGTCAGCGACCCGCTTGCCGCGGGAACCTGACATTCATCTGGCGACGATCATGGTGACGAAAAGCATTCAGGTGCTGTATGTCGAAGACGACGAACTCGTGCGGCGCGCGAGCGTGCAGAGCTTGCAGCTCGCGGGCTTCGAAGTGATGGGGCATGCGCTGGCGGAGTCCGCGCTGAAGCTGGTCGGCGCCGATTTCGCCGGTGTCGTGGTCAGCGATATCCGGCTGCCGGGCGCGAGCGGGCTCGACCTGCTCGCGCAATGTCGCGAGCGCGCACCCGACGTGCCGGTGATCCTCGTCACCGGACACGGCGATATCTCGATGGCCGTGCAGGCGATGCGCGACGGCGCGTACGACTTCATCGAAAAGCCATTCGCGTCCGAGCGGCTCGTCGAGACGGTACGGCGCGCGCTCGAGCGCCGCACGCTGGTGCTCGAGAATCTCGCACTGCGCCGCGAGCTGGCGGAACAGAGCTCGGTCGCGCCGCGCATTATCGGCCGCAGTCCGGCCATCGAGCAGGTGCGCCGGCTGATCGCGAACGTCGCGCCCACCGATGCGGCCGTGCTGATCAACGGCGACACCGGCGCGGGCAAGGAACTCATTGCGCGCAGCCTGCACGAACTGTCGCCGCGCCGCGACAAGCCGTTTATCGCGGTCAATTGCGGCGCGCTGCCCGAGCAGATGTTCGAGTCCGAGATGTTCGGCTACGAGCCGGGCGCATTCACAGGCGCGGCCAAACGTCGTATCGGCAGGCTCGAGCATGCGTCGGGCGGCACGCTGTTTCTCGACGAAATCGAAAGCATGCCGCTTGCGCTGCAGGTGAAGCTGCTGCGTGTGTTGCAGGATGGCGTGCTCGAGCGGCTCGGTTCAAACCAGCCGGTTCATGTCGATTGCCGGATCGTTGCCGCGGCGAAAGGCGATATGACGGAGCACGTCGCGGCCGGGACGTTCCGGCGTGACCTGTTGTATCGGCTCAATGTCGTGACGATTGCGCTGCCGCCGTTGTCCGAGCGTCGCGAGGATATCGTGCCGCTTTTCGAGCATTTCCTGCTCGATGCAGCGGTGCGCTACCAGCGGCCTGCGCCAATGTTGACCGACCGTCAGCGCACAGGCCTGATACAGCGCGAGTGGCCCGGCAATGTGCGCGAGCTGCGCAATGCGGCCGATCGCTTCGTGCTTGGCATCGTCGACGATACGGTTGCGACGTCGGCTGACGACGGCGACACGCAGCCGCTGAAGGAGCGTGTCGAACAGTTCGAGCGCGCGGTAATTGCCGAGGCCCTCGAGCAGGCGGGCGGCGCGGTCGCCCTGGCCGCCGACCGCTTGCAGCTCGGCAAGGCGACGCTGTATGAAAAGATCAAGCGGTATGGGCTGGTCGCGCGAGGAGAGGGCGAGCGGTAGCCGGCATCCTTCCGGACACGGTGTCGGCGACTCCGGCGGCGCCGGGGCAAGGCGGACCCGGCTGCCAGACCGGTCACGCGAGCTGTGCCACTTGCCGGATGAACATCCCATAGTTTTCCGCGTTGTGCATGGCGGCCGAGCTATTTGTTCTGGCGAGGTTCAATGCGTTCTGGTCGCCGTAGATCAGATCGCGTGTGCCGGCTATATCGTTGAAATGGCTCAGTTCGTGCGCAATCGTGACCTCGGGCGTGTTTTTACCAAACACGGCGTCGAGCATGTGCGGCCTCACGTGGATCGTGTGCGATCCGTCGCCGGGGAACACGTGTGCCATCTCCCAGTTATCGCGGGTTCGCGGGTCGAGCGAGAATTTATAGTCTCCTGAGGCAAGTGTCTGCCGCATCCTCTCCAACGTCCGCCTTATTTCATCGACGTTCGCATTCTTGCCGAACCACTGCTGAACCTCCGGATCATTGGCGCCATACTTTTCGAGCCTGCCGAGCGCGAGATCGAGTAGATGCATGAGATTTTGCGGCGCGCCGTTCAGTCGATTCAACGCCGCCTGCGAGAATTGCGATGCGCCCGCGCCGCCGTCGATGTCGGGCGGGGCCGCATGACCGCCCGGGCCTGCATTCGGCATTTGGCCGACGTTGCCGCCGCCGCCGCCGCCACCGCCGCCACCGCCGCCACCGCCACCGCCACCGCCACCGCCACCGCCGCCACCGCCACCGCCACCGCCACCGCCGCCGCCGCCGCCGCCACCGCCACCGCCCGGGCCATGTCCACGGCCTGTTGAACCGGGCTCGCCGTGCCCCCCGTATCCCGGACCCGCCGCGCCGTGGCCATACCGGCCGTCACCGACGGGGCGCTGCGCCGGTTCTCCGACGGTGGGTTCGGCACGAGGTCTGCCTGCTCCGGGCGGGCGAGCGCCGACATCGCCAGGCATCGACTCCGGCTGCGACGAATCGTCGCCCGGCGATGCAGGTGCGAATCCACCCGGGCCGCGCGGATTGGTTGCCGGGTCCGCATCGACCGTATTGCCATGCTTGAGCATGTCCTGCGTCCGTGCGGTCAGCTCGTTCCACGCGTTGCGCAGATATTGACCCTGCGCGGTCCATGCTTCCTGCACATGGTTACCTTGCTCGTCCCACGCGTCGTGCACATGCGAACCGTCTGCTGCCCACGTGTCGCGTACGTGCTGGCCGGTCTGTTCGCTCCATGCGTTGCGCACGTGTGTGCCGTCCATGTCCCACGTCTCATGCGCGCGCGTGCCGTTCTGGTCATTCCACGTATCGCGCACGTGCGTGCCGCCGTCGTCCCACCGGTCGCGGACATGGTTGCCGTTTGCGTCGTCAGTCGAATCTCCGGGCTGGCTTCGTGCGTCCGGATCGTCAGGCCGTAACCGCTGGGTGACGTTGAACGCCGGCAAGCGGATGTCGTCGCGGTTGCCGTTTTGCGCGTCGCCAGTGCCGTACTGTGCATCGCCGGTCTGCGCAGACGGGCCCGGCGCGGTATCGAGAAGCGCGCGCTGAGCGGGCGCATAAGTGCGCGTCTGCGCTTGCGGGGCAGACGCGACTCGTAACGGCATTTGATCCGGCGCGCCTTCGCGCGCATACGTCTTGCGATAGTCACTGATTCTCATGAGGTTCCCGTCTTCTTGTGATGGCGCGGATTCGCGACATGCGCCGACCGATCGATGCGCACACAACGATCCGCCGTTCGCGGACCTTGCGTTCGAATGACGCGTACTCACGCGTGCCGAACGATTTAAGCATTGGCGTGCGCGCGCCGTGAGATACAGGAATCGCACACCGGCTTACACATCGACATGTGCAACGACGCAGGGGGAACCGACAGGAGAGCGTACGAAAGGGCAAAGCGCGCCCGTCGCGCATGATGCGGCAGGCAACAAAAAAGCCCGCGCATTTGCGCGGGCTTCATCATGTTCCGGCAGCGAGGTGACTGCCTGCTGTTTATGCCGAACCCAATTCCTTATCGAGCAGTGCGTCGAGTTCCTGGAAACTCGGCTCGCCGACATAGCGCTTAAGAATCTTGCCGTCGCGTCCAATGACGAACGTGGTCGGCGTGAGCTGGACATTGCCGAACTGCTTTGCCGCAGAGCCATCGTCCATCGCAACCTTGAACGGCAGACGACGCGTTTCGGCGTAGTTGGTGACGTACATCGGCGCGTCGTAATTCATCGCGACCGCGACAAACTCGAGACCTTTGCCTTTGAAGCGGTTGAACGTGTCGATCATCTGCGGCATTTCCTTCATGCAGGTGTCGCAATTCGTCGCCCAGAAGTTGACCAGATAGACTTTGCCCTTCAGATCGCCCGTTGTGACCTTCTGGCCGGAGAGCAAGGAAGTCGGAGGCCAAGCGGTCTTAGGAAGACAAAACATTCTACCAACTCCTTGGCTCACAGAACGACATGGCTA
>NZ_JAVHZD010000025.1:0-130216 GCF_031119615.1 Paraburkholderia sp. SARCC-3016
CGAGTCTCCCTTCAACGTGATGACCGTATAACGCACCAACAGAGAATCGGTTGTCATGAATTTGGTAAAACTCAATAACTCCGCGATACGATCGACGGGCGTCTTGCCACCAAGTGAGCCATGCGTGTCACGGATCGGCGTAATGACGCCGGGGATGATCGCCGTAATGGCGCCAGTTTGAAGTGAAGTAAAACGCGGATTCGAACGGACTCAAGGATGCGTTTTTTTGGCCGATTTCGCAAGCCGCGTCTGGTCGGGTTCTGGCATGGGTCTGGGCGTGCGGAAACTGTCACCATCGAGCACGATGCGATAAGCGCCATGTCGTAGGCGATCGAGTGTCGCGGCGCCGAGAATACGGTTGCCGGCAAAGGCATCGCCCCATTCGCTGAAGTCGAGGTTATTGGTCAGGATCGTCGCGGCAGTCTCGTACCTTTCCGCGATCAGGTCGTGGAAGTCTTCATCTTGCGGCGAGCGCAGCGGCTTGAGCGCGAAGTCGTCAACGATGAGGACCGGTACGCTGGCAAGCTGTTTCAGTTTGCGCTCATAGGTGCCAGTCGCACGCGCGGCATGCAGGCCGTTCAACAGTTTGGTCTGCGTGGTGAACACGACATCATGCCCTTGCCGGGCCGCGCAATTGCCGAGTGCCTGGGCCAGATGGGATTTGCCGGTGCCCGTTGGACCGGCGACGAGAACTGCAACCTTCTCATCGATATAGCGTCCCGTAGCGAGGTCGTGAATGTGGGTTCGATTAAGGTTCGGCAACCGGTCGAAGTCAAACGTTTCGAGTGTCTTGCCCATCGAGAAGCCGGCGCGAGACAGCCGCGTGCGCAGCTTCTTCTGGTCACGCCGGGCGACCTCGTCGTGCAGCAGCATGGCAAGGAATTCGGTGTAGGCGAGCTGGCCGTCAATGGCCTGCCGGTTGCGCTGTTCGAGCGAATCGAGCACGCCGGACAGGCGTAACTGCTTGAGCGTTGTGTTCAGTTCAGGACTGGGATTCATAGGCGTTTAGTGGATCAGCAGGGATTGGAGATTGCGACCGAAGCGACCGCCGTTGACGTAGGTATCGGTGAGCGTTTGCGGGGACCCTGTGATGGGCTCACTCTCCAGACCTTTGTCCAGAATCGTCTTGACGGTTCGCCACCTCGGGCTGGCATGTGCCAGCGCCCGTTCGCATGCGGCCTCCAGCCGGGCTTCTCCCACTTTGCCGCGAAGCCGGATAATCCCCTGCGCGCCACGCAGATTGACGAGCACCTCATTGTTGAAGAGCGCCAGAATCAGCGCGTGACAGGACGGGCCGATTTCTTTGGCCTGCGCCAAACACCACTGCGGATCGTGTTCGAGCCAGGCCTGCGCTGCCGGCGGCTGATGATCGCGGACTGTCGAGCGAGCACCGGGCTTACGCAGGCGGGGATGGGTGGCGACGAGTTCGTGCTGATGGAACAGTTGCACGACCGTGTCGGTGGCCTTCACCCACAGCGTCTTGCCAACCAGTGCGAATGGCACCGAGTAGAGCGCCTTGCGATGCTGGATGTGAGCGTCACGATGAACGGTGACGGTGGACCACGCGGCGAGCACCGGAGGTACATCGGGCAGCGCAGTCAACAGCGGCTTCTCGATGGCGAAGCGCGCCAGCGGCTGTTCACGTGTCGTGCCATGTTCACGAACGCCAGCTTCCAGCATGATCCATTCACGCACCTGCCGGTTGGCGTCGGCCAGATCACGGAACGTGCGCAACGGCATGAAGGACTTCTTGACGTACTTGACACCCGACTCAACGACGCCTTTCTTCTGCGGATCGTGCGGCGGACAGGCATCAATCCTGAAACCGTATCCTTCGGCAAGGCCTGCATAGGAACGCTGGACCTCAGGGTCGTACATGCAGGCCCTGATGATCGCGCACTTCGCGTTGTCGATGATGATTCGCCCCGGGCATCCGCCGAACCACTCGAAGGCGCGCCGGTGACAGGCCAGCCACGTGTCGACGGTCTGATCGAACACGAGTTCGACATACTGGTGACGCGACCAGCATAGCGTCATGACGAAGAACCAGGTCTTGAGCACATGGCCTGATTCGTGGACGAGTGCAGGACCGGAGCCGAAGTCGACCTGCGCGGCATCGGCCGGCGGGAAGTCCAGAATCGTCGTCGCGGTGACGATACGTTCGGCGCCCAGATGCTTAAGGAAGCGGCGCACCGCCGAATAGCTGCCGGTATAGCCATGATTGCGTTTGAGCGCACTGTGAATCGTCGTGCCCTGCACGTCAGCCTCGAACCAACCGATGATCTGCTCACGAAACGGCTCGAGCGTCGACACACAGGTGCTCGGCAGATGCGGCGTGCGGCCGAACCGACTGGCGATCACGGTGTCTTGCGGTAGCGGCTGCGCCGGATCGAGCCAGCCGAGTTCCTGCGCAGTGCGCCTTATGGCGGTGAGTTTCTTGCGGCCCATGAGCCCAGCGCGCGCGATGTCGCGATCGGAATCGCCTTGCCGCATGCGGACAAGGACTTGGCGGTACTCAAACAATTCGAACCTCCGGTTGGCCATGGGCGCTCCGCACAAAAAAGAGCGAAGCGTACCCAGTTGGGAAAGCTCGAACCGCGTTCTACTGCACGACGCAGGTGGCTCCAATACGCCGATCGTAAGCTGGCGCCATTACGGCGATCATCGACTGGCGTCATTACGCCGATCCTGCGCTGGCGCCTATGCGCCGATCATCGATTGGCTCCTATACGGCGATCCGTGACAATGCGGGCGCCGCCAGTTGTAGTCGAACTGCCACTCCTCAATTCGCTCGTCGATCGCATCCTCGGTCGGCGGATGATCCGACCGGAATTCGTTGAGGTCGGTGAGCTGTGAACGCTCGACTTTGCCATTGAGGTGTGGCGAGCGCGGCGGGATCGGCCGGAATTTGATGCACTCGCTCATCAAGCGCCGTTGTACCGACTCAGCGAAGAACTCGCCGCCCCGGTCGGTCTGGATACGCTGGATCGGGAACGGCATCTCCTCAATGACGCGATCAAGAAAGAGCAGCGTATTTCGGGCATTTCTTACTTGGGTAGATCGCCAGTGCCCGAAACCGCGAGCAGTCGTCGATGGCCGTGTATTGGTACGCACCTCGAGCGATTTTCATCGTGTCCATCTGGACGCGGTCACCAGGCACTGGCCGGCTATAGCGTTTCGGCTGCGCTGGTCACCTGGATCGAATCAACGGTTCTACACCCGCCCCACTCAAGACCTTGTGAATGGTCGCGAGGGATAGTTCCCGTTGCTCGCGCAGTCGCAATTCATTCTGGATTCGACGGGCGCCTTTGCGCTAGCACGCAATCGGAAGATCGTCGCCCGATCAGCCGCAGAACCTTTCCGGTTTGGGCTGCGGAGTGGACGACGGCTTTGAGACTGAAGACCTGCCTCGCCAGCTTCCTGATAGCGGCGTAGCCATTTGCGAAGTGTCGGTCGAGATATGCCGCACCGTGCGCACACGAGACCGGCGTTGCCGGTCTCGTTATACATGCGTACCCACCGTTGTCGCGCGGCGATCTCTCAGTCCATGGCTTCATTTTTAGTTGAAACGATGTCTATGAATCACACACTTGCATGCATCGGGTCCAAGCGCAACAATGCTCGCCCGTAGTCCGTAGTCCGTAGTCGAAGAGCGAGGTGACCAGCCGCGCTGCCACAAGAGGCAGCGCCCGCACTATGCAGGATTCGCCGAAACGCTCCTGCTTCGCCGGGCCATGCCTACTGCCGCTCGCACATCGATGCTTTGGCTCGGCCTCGGCCCGGGAAAACTCACTGCTCTCGTTTAACACGTCGTTTTCTCGACGACTCCCGTCATGTCACAGACTCCTGCAAACGTAGCCCGACGAGTCATGACGGGCAAGAGCTACCGCACACTACCTAGCCGCGAGCTTCCCGGCTAAGTACGCTCCATTCGATAAGCGCGACGAACCCATCCGCCGCGGCGATAACTATCGATCGGTGATACTGGTGCACAACCTGCCCCGGCTCATATGCATGCTCCTCTCGCCACGCAACGGCGCGCCGCACGTAGATCTTCGCGTTGCATACCATGGCGAGACATTCGAGTAGTCCGAAAGCTCGTACCATACGCATGGTTTCCGCAACGGGACGCGTGAAATCGAAGGTGCGCGCGGCTTCGGGAACCCGAGGCCAGTAGCTGCCCCCCTCCTGCGAGCGACTCTCGCCCCAAAGCGCCTCGAAATCGCGGGCAACGCGCGAGGCCAGGCGCTGAGCGGCCATCTGAAGTTTCAACTGCAGCGTTTCTTGCCATTCGTCGACCGCTATCGGCAAGTGTTCAACTGCAATCAGCGGGCCCGTGTCGAAGTCGGTGTCGATCTGGTGACAACTGATGCCCCACTCTCGCCGGTCATCGAGAATGGCCTGTATTGGGGGATAGGGACCGCGCCCTTCGGGCAACGGCGACGGATGAAAATTCGCGGCATAGCGCAAATGTTCGCGCCAGTCTGGTATGCGCCATGCGTAGCCGGACACGATCAGCGCATCGCATTGCTGTCGCGAGAGCCGGTGCAAGTCGTCTTGGACAATGCGCGACAGCTGCACGGGAATATTCAGCTTTTGTGCGCGTTGAATGATCTCGTTGTTGAAATCCGTCTGATTGTCGACGGGAATCGTGAAGAGCGCGACGGGTTCCCAGCCTGCCGCAACGAAGGTATCGAATACAACACGCCAGCGATCGAAGCCGGCGAACGCGAATCGCATGAAGGATCTCTCTAAGGAAACGTTGATCAATGAGTCCGATGCGGGTGATCCTGCGCATACGGCTCGCGATTGATTAAACTGGAAGCCCGTCGAGGCATATTTTGGGTACCTGCACAACCGACTTCCTACGCTTTTCACCCGCCAGACGGACTGCCCCCATGACATGGGCGCAACCGCTTACGCGCCATTACCAGGTTCGCCAGCGCAAACAGGCGGAACAATTACGCCGTGTTCTTGAGCAACCCCTTGTAGCGCACCTTGCGATGCCGGAACAGGTTCTTGACGACATGGAATGGATGCTCGACGCTCGCACGAATCTGCGCCTTTTTCCGCTCAGCCGAGACCGCCAGATCTTTGAGCGCGCCGCCCTCGGGCATCGCCTCGATCTTGCCCCGCTTGAGCGCTACGTGCCACTTCACCGGCTTGCCTTTCATCTCCTCGCGCTTGTCCATGCCGGTATAGCCTGCGTCGCCGACCGCTTCGCGCTCGTGACCGTGCAGCAGTGCGTGAGCCTGCGAGATCACCGACTCGTTGGCCGCCGTGGTGACCACGCTATGTACCAGCCCCGAGTCGGCATCGACACCGACATGCGCTTTCATGCCGAAATGCCACTCGCTACCCTTCTTCACCTGGTGCATCTCAGGATCGCGGCTCTTTTCAGCATTCTTCGTCGACGACGGAGCCTCGAAGATCATTGCATCTACCAGGGTGCCGTCCTTCATCATCAGCCCGCGCTCGCACAGTTCGATGCCAATCTCGTCGAACAACTTGCGCGTGAGCTCGTGCTCGACCAGCAGACGCCGGAATTTAAGCAGCGTGGTGGCATCGGGCACGTTCTCTCGCGCCAGGTCAATGCCGGCGAACGCGCGCATCGCCATGCTGTCGTACAGCGCGTCTTCAAGACCTTCGTCTGACAGGCCATACCACTGTTGAAGAAAGTAGATTCGAAGCATGCGCTCAAGACCGATCGGCGGCCGGCCCCGTTCGCCTTTCGGGTAGTGCGGCCCGATCGCCGACAACAGGCGCTGCCGCGGAACCACCTTCTCCATCTCTGTCAGGAAACGCTGCCGTTTCGTCACGCGCTTCTTGCCCAGGCTTTCTGCTTCTGCAAACCGATCTGCCGCTTCATGATCGTGGAACCGTTCCGTGAGCTTCTCTACAACGTCCTCGGCCTCGTAGCGATGACTGCCGAGCTGAATTAATCAGCGTTTCCCTAAGGAAGTAACGGCGAATGGACATGGCCGGCCTCAAGCGTGCCCTTGCCCGTTTGCAGGTACATCTACGACGCGGAAATCGTGTGGTAGATCGCGAACCGGTTAGCTCGAAGCGTTGTTTCGCTGAGCGTGACATCCCATCAAACACGGTGCGGCCAGTCCACCTATTCAAGTGGACGTCAACGCTTGCGGTCCCCGGATTTGGCGTACGTCGACATGTGCCGACCGCAACGTCCCGTTCTACGCTACGCCACTTCCCGCATCAGGTGCTGCAAGTAGCGCTCGCGCTGTATGGGTCGCCATCGGGTCGTCGGACTGAAACGCCGCCGCATAAGTAGACGTCTGCCACGCCGGGTCGCGCAGCGCGTAAAGGCATAGCGCGGTCAGCGCCATCCCGCACGACGTCAGCGTGCCATCGTCGCGCCGACGAGGCGCAGTTCGCTCAACGCCGCTCCCCATACGCGCAAAGGTACATGCCACCAGGCTAGCGCGACGCGTGCTTCGTCGTTATCGGGGCGCAACACGGTAACCGCATCGAGCAAATCCTGCACACGCGAATTCGTGTCGAGTACAGCGCTTGCCCATAGCACACGTTCCCGTAACGACCTCACGTTCTTTCAGTGTTTCCATTGTATTTTTATCCCCGTGTCCAGCATCACATCCACGCGTGCAAAGCAAGCCAGCGGCCTCCCCCTCGCCCGTTCTCTTCGGCAGTGCCTCACTTTTCGCCTGCCAGCGCCCGCGCCTCGGCAGCAATGCCTATAAGCGACAACTGGTCGTGCACCTCATCAACGAAGACGCCAGCCAGCAACGCCAGCATAAGGATCGTAAGTGCACCTTTCACCGGCTGCGCCAGCGAATGCAGATCGAGCTTCTGCGAAACCTTGCCTGTAAAGCCAAAACCGATATCAATCAGCAGCAGCAGCACCATCATCGGCGTCGCGAGCTTTGCCACCGTCTCCATCAGTGAGTCCGTCTTCGAAAGAACAAACGATTCGACGATTTTCGCAGCGACAGGCGCGACGTTCTGGATCGGCCACCAATGGTAAGACTCGTAGATTGCGCCAAGCAGAAACGTCATGCCGCCAAAGCACCAGAAGGCGGCGATCGCAAACTGACTGAGCAGCGTCGATGTGAGCGAAGTCTCCTGCCCCTGGCTCGGGTTCTGCATCTGTATCTGGTTGAAGCCGGTCAGGTCGTCGACGTAGGTGCCGACACACTCGGCCGCCCAGAATACGCTTGACGCCGCGAAACCGATCACGATGCCAATCAGCGCTTCTTTCAGCGCTACGACGACGAGGATCATCGCATCACCGTGCTCCATCAGACCGTCTTGCCCATACGCGACGAAACTGCCCCACATCAGTGCGAGTGCGGTGCGCACACGGCCCTGAATGAAGTTGTCCGAGGTGGGCGGGAAGATCATCATCATCACCATCAGACGCTCGCTACACAGCCCGATAATGATCATGGAGTGCACCAACTGTTGGCTGGATTTGATCGATGCGTAAGTGATATCGCTCATTTCACCCCCTGTTTCAGAATTTCGATGGATGCGACGCGCCCCGACGCAGCACACACCTTCCGTCTTCGTTTCGCAATCGTCGCGACACGCCCGCGCGAGGCCGAAAGCTTTCCGCCGATTCGTCATCCTGTGCATCCTCGGCGGCCCTCGCGATACTCTTGGCGAGCGCGTCGCGACGCTTGTCGTAAATGTTGATACGGGCGCGATTGCGCAATATTTGTGCGCGCGCCTCGGCAATTTCCGCTTCCTTTGCATCAAGCGCGCGCTGTGCCTGTTCAGCCTGCGATTGCAGCGCCGCGTGGCGCTCCGCGGCGTACGAGCGGTACTCTCGTAACATCAGCAGATCGTCGGCGCGAAACCGGTCGCCACTGAACATCGCATCGATCTTGCCGTCCTGGCTCCTGAGTTCAGTCCGCTGCGCGTCGGCGGCATCGCGACGCTCCCGCAGCGCGCCGGCTAGCGCTTGCGACTCGCCCCGCAATCCGGCCAATGCCGCGTTCAGCTTGCGATCCCCCTGCCGACGGCGCGACAGCACCCGTTCGAATGCCTCGACGCGTCGATCCTTCATCGCCGCCCTCGCTTCAGGACTTCGCAAGCTCGAAGAGCATTGCGACGGTGTCATTGGGGTCGATCAGATGGCTCGTGGCCTGACCAAGGAACGACCGGATCGCGTCGATCTTCGCAATCGCTTCGTCGGCAACCGGGTCCGTACCGCTCTGGTATTCGCCGACCTGCAGTAGTAATTCAACTTCTTTATGCTTGGCCATCAGCCGACGAAGGTGGCCGGCCGCCGCGGCGTGGTCGGGTCCGACAATCTGCGACATCACGCGCGAGAGGCTGCCAAGCACATCGATGGCGGGATAGCGGTTCTGCGCGGCAATCTCGCGCGAAAGGATCATGTGACCGTCGAGAATCCCGCGCACTTCCTCCGCGATCGGGTCGCCGCCGGATTCGTCTTCGGCAAGCACCGTGTACAACGCGGTGATCGAGCCGTACTCTGAACGGCCCGCTCGCTCGAGCAGGCGCGGCAGTTCTGCGAAGATCGACGGCGGGAAGCCGCGCCGCGTCGGTGGCTCGCCCATCGCGAGGCCGATCTCGCGCTGCGCTCGAGCAAAGCGGGTCAGCGAGTCCATCATCAGCAGTACGCGCAAACCGCGGTCGCGAAAGTATTCGGCGACCGCCGTGGCCGCATAGGCGGCCTTGACGCGCTCGATCGGCGAGCGGTCGGAGGTCGCGCATACGACCACCGAGCGCGCCATGCCCTCCTCGCCCAGAATGTCCTCGACGAACTCGCGCACTTCGCGGCCGCGCTCGCCGATCAGCGCGATCACGTTGACATTGCAGCGCGCGCCGCGCGCGAACATGCCCATTAGCGTGCTCTTGCCGACGCCCGCAGGGGCGAATATGCCCATGCGCTGTCCTTCGGCGAGCGTCATCATGCCGTCTACGACGCGCACACCGGTCGGCATCGGCGTATCGAGCACGGGCCGCGACATCGGATTGGGCGGATCGGCGAGCACCGGCTGCAATTCGTCGCATTCGAGCTCGCCCCGCCCGTCGATCGGCTGGCCAAGGCTGTCGATCACACGGCCCAGTAGGCCCTGGCCGATGCGCAGCGACAGCGGGCGCTTGAGGCCGACGACGCGCGTCGCGCGCGATATGTTGCTGAGCCGGCCGAACGGCGATAGCAACGCGATGCCACGCGAAAAGCCAACCACTTCGGCGCGTTGAAGCAACTCCCCCCGGGGCGAGCGCAGTTCGCAAAGCTCGCCTAGCGTCGCATCCAGACCCGACACACGCAGCAGCGTGCCGATCACTTCCTGGACTTTGCCGCATGCCGTCAGCGCCGGACGCGCGCGCAGTTCACGCTCAATGGCGTTCATGAGTCCGGTAAAGCCAAACGCGGCGGGCATTTCGTCGCGGCCGCTTTCGCTGTCGCCGGCAACGAGTGCCGCTATTGCACTGTCAACAATGTCAGCTTTGTCAATCAAGATGTCTTATCCGCGTTCCAGTCGGTCGCCTCATCAGCAGCCTGGCCGTCGGCCGTCGGCATTGCGTCGAGGCGGGTCGCGTCCGGCATGCTGCGTACCGCCCGCGCCAACGCATCGCGCATCGCGCCCAGTTGCAGCGACACGCTCGCGTCCAGGACACCAAGGTCGGTCTCGATCAGGCACGCCCCCTCTTCGAGTGTCTCGTCGGCGCTGACGAGCAGCCGCACCGCGCATCCCGCGTCGCGCCATCCGCGCGCCGCGGCTTCGAATGCGCCGTTCGCCCCCGCGAGACCGGACTGGTGAACCCGCACCTGCACGGGGCTGCTGTCTGCAACGATAGGCTCGATGATCGCCGCGGCCCGTGCAAAGAGCGCCGCCGGATCCGCCGTCGCGACGATCTGCTCCACCGCGAGCGCTACAACCTCGGCCAACCTGTCGCGCTGCCGGCGTTCGAGCGACGCCGCGTCGGCGTGCGAGCGCAACGCGCGCTCCTGCCAGTGGGATAGCGCTTGCTGGAAGCCGTGTTCGTATCCGCGAAGAGACGCGTTGTCATATTCTTCCTGTGCACGGGCGACGATTGCCTGCGCCTCCGCGCGGGCGGCCTCCAACACAGAATCATGCTGCTTGCGCATTTCAAGGTAGCCCGCATCCATGTCGATAAGCGTGGCGAAATCTGCGCCGCGCAGCACGTCTCCGTCCGCGCCGACGCCGAGTCCCGCTTCCGGCCCATCGGTTCGCGGGTTGCGTAACCAGATCACCATGACCGCTCCGGAAACAGGCTAGGCAACTGCGAAATGATCGTGCGGCTCAGGTTCTGGCTATGCGCAGCGGGAAAAGCCTCAGGCATCTCGCGCGTTGCATCCTCCGGCAGCGCGAGCTGCACGATGGCAAGTGGTCCGTCGGGCGCCCAGCCGCATTCGTGCGAGAACAACATGAAGCCGTACCTCGCGAGCGCACAAGCGTTCGCCTCATCGATCATCTCGCGCAGTCGCGGCCGCGTGCCATTGCCGGCGAGCCGGCGCCGCTGTCCATGCAGCAGACGAACCCCATGCGCGCCGACCCATTCGCTCAGGAGCGCGCGGCGTGGCCGGTCTATCCACGAACGCAACTCTTCGACGAGTTCGAACAGCGCTCGCAGTCGGAACACGGTCAGGCATTCCTGCGCCGGCAACAGAACGAGCGCGGCGTCTGGTGCACTGAACGCCGCGAGCGGCGGCGGCAGCATGCCGATTCCTCCGAGGAACGCTTCTGCCAGCGCGGGCGTCTCCTGAACGTCTGTCGCTCGCACCTGGTCCGCGCAGGGCATCGCCGCGACGCGCAGCGGATGGATCCAATCAAATAACGTGCGTCGGCGCCGGTGATGTTCGACGAGCCGTGCGGTCACCGCAGCGGCAAGGACATTATGGGTTGCGTTGTAGCCGATCATATCCGCTAGTACTCAAGCGCTTTCGTTACGTGGTCGTCTTGCTTTCGCGCGCGTGTAGCCGCGACCGCAGGCTCGCGAGCATGACGCCGTGCAGCTTGCCCGTCTTGCCGCGTAGCAGCGCGAAAGCACCGGCCAGCGCGAGCAGCATTAGCCCGACTACCCCGCCTGCGAGAGCGAGCGAGCCGTTCTGTCTGTCGCTTCGGACCGCGAGATCCACCGCATCGGCGGGAACCGACGTCACACTAACCTCAGCATAGGTCAGCCCCTCGATGCTGTGCACGACCAGGTTCTTGATCGCGGGCGTAAGCCTCTCAACATTCGCATCGGGCCGATACTTGATGAATACGGACGCCGACGAGGGCTTCGCCGACTCCGCCAACGGGTCGTTGTTCGGCAATACGATCTGCACGCGCGCCACCACGACACCGTCGATCGTCGACAGTGTGTCGTCGAGTTCCTGCGACAAACCGTAGATGAAGCGCACGCGTTCCTCCGTCGGCGTCGACACCATGCCGTCCTTTTTGAACAGCGAGCCGAGATCGTCGTACTTCTTGCGTGGCAGGCCGCGAGCGCGCAGTTCTTCCATCGCAGGCACGATCTCCTTGTCGCCGACCATCACGGACCAGGTCTTGCCGCCGTCGGGCGTGGCTTTCTGCGCATTGACGCCCGCCTGAAGCAGCGTTGCGACCATCTCGTTGGTATCACTCTCGCTCAACTGGCCGTAGAGTTCCTGCTTGCACGCTGAGAGCGAAAACACGAGCGCCATGGCGGGCAAGAGCGGCAAGAGCCGGCGCCCACGCGCAAAGAGGCATTCGCGCAGAATTGTTAATTTCATGTCACTGGTTCTTCATAAGTGTCTGGACCGCGTCCTTTGACGAATTCACCATAGCCATCTTCACCTGAAGATCTGCGGTGGAAAGCGTGACTTCTTCCGATACGGTTAAGTTTGCGGCAACCATACGATCCAATGAGAGCCCGCTCGCGTGCTGTCTCAGGTACAGCACATCGTTCGGCACCTTCCGATCGTCCTCGGCCCGCTCCTCCACAGCCCTCACGACAATGTTGTCGTGCCCCGTGGCATGAACCGGTGGTACGTGCGGCTCGGCCTTGGCCATCGCGGCCAAGAACCGGTCAGTGAGCGCTTGGGGCACGGTACCGGGATCCGGGCCGGCCGCACCGGTGGCGCGGGTGATTTCATCCAGCAAGTGCGTGGCTGCGGTTGGACTCATCAGGTACTCCCTATGAAGAACAAAAGACTTAGATTCGCAAGTACTGCATCGTCAGCGGCATGTCGCTCAACGACTGCGACGGCGCCGCGACCGCGCCTCCGCCGGCCGTCTCCGCTTCTTCTCTCAACTCGCGCACGGACCCAGGCTCAACGAACCGCCCCGTGCGCCTCGCCGTCGCCGCCGCGTGCTTCAGATCATCGCTCGCGAGCAGGATCTTCGCTACCCGGATTGCCTCGTCGTCACCCCCCTCTTCCACGAGCGCACGTGCTTCGTCTTGCCAACCATACACATCCAGCTCCATAAGGCACCGCAGTAATACGCTCTTGCTTTGCGCCAGGTAAATTCCGCGCTCGACGAGACCGCGAAATATTGCCTCCGCGTCTCTCCACTCCCCTCGCAACGTCAAGAGGCAGCCGTCGAAAAACGAAAAATCAGCGTTGTCGGGCCGCAGCAGATGCAGCAGATCAACGATTTGCCCGATATCGTCGACGTCAGCGCCCTCTCGCCTCCCGCCGCGCACGAGAGCAGCAGCGGTCAGGCTAACGATCGCGCTTACCACCGCCCACGGGCATTGCGACTGATTCTTCAGAACGTCCATCCCTTTCCCCCAAAAGCCATCAAGTTCAATTCAACGGGCCCGATGCTGCATAGCTGCGTCGGTGAGAAGTTACGCAACGGCGGTTGGCCGTCTCGGGTACAGCACGAAATCTGAAAATGAAACGCGAATCGACGAGTCATTTTCGCTTTGCTCCCTGAAACGCCTCTCGCACAGCCAGACGGGCCGGTTCGCGGTCGACGCTCCGATTTCGCACCTGTACCCAGTGGACGTCTCGTCAACTCCTAACGTTTCGTCCAATATGGCCCCGTGCCGCGGCGCCGTATAAACAACAACAGACGTAGGACCGGATATGAGTGACGAAAAAAGCGAACAGCCTTCAGAGAAGAAACTGAAAAAGGTACGCGAGGAAGGACAGACCGCGAAGAGTACGGACCTCGTTGAAGTCGCTTCTCTTGGAGCAGTGACAATTACGCTCGCCGCCGGGCAGCACTATCTGGCGGAATCGATGCAAGCCATCGTCAAAGGCGCGATCGACTTCACTCATGGGGAGCTGTCGCTAGACGCTCTGTTCGCCACTCTGAGCGGCATCAGCCTGCACGCAATTACGCTTCTGTGCGGGGTCGCGGTTATCGCCCTCGTCGCCGCGATCGTGGCACTCGCGCCACAGACCGGGTTGCAGATCTCGCTCCAAACCGTCATGCCGAAATTCACTTCTATCAGCCCTTCATCAGGCATACAGAAAATCATTTCGATGAACGCGGTAATCGACCTGCTGAAGATGACGATCAAGGCCGCCGTGATCGTCGCGGTAATGTGGCAAACGATCAGGCAGTCGATGCCCGTGGTCGCGAGCTCGCTCAATCAATCCGTTCCGCAATTGATCGGTGTGCTGTGGTCGGTTCTGATGCACGTCGTCACCATCGCGCTCGGTGCCTTCGCTGTAATCGGCATGTTCGACTACAAGTTGCAGCAGTGGCTTTTTGTCCGCAAGAATCGGATGTCGAAAGACGACAAGAAGCGCGAGTCCAAGGAGAGCGAGGGGAACCCCGAAATGAAAGGTGAGCGCAAGCGCCTCGCGCGGGAATTAAGTCAGCAGGGTCCACGGCGCGGGGTTGGGCAAGCGAACGTTGTGGTCGTGAACCCCGTGCATTATGCGGTGGCGCTCCGTTATGACCCGACCGAGTTCCCGCTGCCGGTGGTGCTCGCCAAGGGCGTTGACGAGGAGGCATTACTGCTGCGCCGCTACGCTACCGAGTGTGGCGTGCCGATAGTCGCCAATCCGCCTGTCGCACGAATGCTGCACAAAATTCCCGAAAAGCAACCCGTGCCTGAAGAGCTTTTCGAAGTCGTCGCGGCGATTCTGCGTTGGGTCGACTCGCTCGCAGCCCAACCCGCCAACCCCGCCTGAGCTGAAGCTAAGGAGTATTCGATATGCTGAAAACCATCAAGCTGCCGGGTGTCGGCGAGGCAGGTATCGCCGTCCTGCTGATCGCGATCGTGTCGTTGATGATCCTGCCGCTGCCGCCGACCATTATCGACGGCCTGCTCGCCATCAACATCACCATCAGCGTCACGCTGCTGATGGTCACTATGTACGTCGGCCATATCGCGTCGCTATCCGCGTTCCCGTCGGTACTGCTGTTCACGACGCTCTACCGGCTGTCCCTGAACATCGCGTCGACCAAGTCGATCCTGCTGCATGCCGATGCCGGCAATATCATCGAAAGCTTTGGCGAACTGGTCGTTGGCGGCAACCTCGTCGTCGGCCTTGTCGTGTTCCTCATAATCTCGGTCGTGCAATTTATCGTGATTGCGAAAGGCTCGGAGCGGGTGGCCGAAGTCGGTGCGCGCTTCACGCTGGACGCGTTGCCCGGAAAGCAGATGAGCATCGACGCCGATTTGCGCGCGAATATCTTGACGCCCGAGGAGGCACGCAAGAAGCGCACCCGTCTTGCGGTGGAAAGCCAGCTGCACGGCGGCATGGACGGAGCAATGAAGTTCGTCAAGGGCGACGCCATTGCCGGCCTGATGATCACGCTGGTCAACATCGTCGCCGGCATCGCGGTGGGCATCGCCTATCACGGTATGTCCGCAGCGGAGGCGGCCAATCGATTCTCGGTGCTGTCGATCGGCGATGCGATGGTCTCGCAGATCCCATCGTTGCTGATCTCGGTCGCCGCGGGCGTGATGATCACGCGCGTCGATGAAGGGAACGGCGATTCCGGGTCGTCGCTCGGCGAAGACATCAAACGCCAGTTCACCAGCAGCTCGCGCGCGCTCTATTTCGCCGCACTGCTGCTGCTCGGCTTCGCGGCCGTACCCGGTTTTCCTGCCCCGCTCTTCCTGTTGCTCGCAGCCACGCTCGGCTTTACGGGCTACAGACTGCAAAGGAAACAAAGTGGTCCGTCCAAAGAGGCCGGCAAGCCGGTTAACGCAATGCAACGCGCCGGCGCGAAGGGCGACGCACCGTCGATCCTGCTGCGTCCGCCGCAATTCACCTGCCCGCTCGGCGTGCGCCTCGCGCCCGATGTCTGCCCCCGGCTCACCGCCGAGGCACTCGATGCGGCGTTCGACATGCATCGTGCCGCGCTACAGGCGGAAATCGGACTGCCGTTCCCCGGGATCATGATGTGGACCGAGCCGACGTTGCCAGCAGACACCTACGAAATTCTGCTTTTTGACGTGCCGCATGCGCGCACGACGCTCACCGAAGCGCAGGCAGCCGAGGTGGATGCGAAGCTCGAGGCCGCCAGTGGCGCGGCGGCCGTGCAAACGCCGGAGGCGCTGATCGCGCGACACACCACCCGGCTCCTGCGCCGCCATGCGCATCTGTTCCTAGGCATCCAAGAAGCCCAATGGATTCTCGATCAGCTGAATGAAGACTATCCTGGCCTCGTCACGGAAGTGCAAAAGGCGCTGTCGCCACAGAAAATAGCGGACGTACTTCGCCGGCTACTCGAGGAAGAAGTGCCAATCCGGAATATCCGCACCATCACGGAGGGCTTGATTACATGGGGCCCCAAGGAGAAGGACATGCTGATGCTGACCGAGTACATCCGCATGGAGCTCGGGCGCCTGATCGCCTACCGTGCGACCGGCGGCGACGCACGCGAGCTGCCAGTGGTGCTCGTCGACACGCAGGTCGAGCAGCACATCCGGCAGTCAATCAAGCAAACGCCAACGGGAAATTTCCTCGCGCTGCCCCCTGATGAGATCGCGCGGATCGTCGGCAACATTGACGCAATCGTCAGCGAGGCGCCCCGTGCTCCTGTCGCGCTCGTCGCATCGATGGACATTCGGCGTTACATCAGGCGCATGATCGAATCACGCCTTGGCTGGCTGCCGGTCTACTCGTACCAGGAGCTTGGGTCCCATGTCGATCTGACTCCCATCGGCCGTCTAACGATGTAATCCAGCGAGGGCCGACATGCATTCTTCGTTACGTCACCGTGCGCGCGTCGTTGCCGAACATCCAGCTCATACGGAACCCAAACCGGACACGTCGTCCGCCCATTTACGCCACCAGGGCGAGCTCTTTCGTCGCCTGCACGCGCGCGCCCACGCCGATTTGACTCAGGAAACGCAAACGATTGATGAAACATCCAATATACGATGCGAGTCCTACGCCTTCGACAGTATTGCCGCGTGTTCTGACGAGGCACGCGACGGCAGCGACCACGGCGAGCACAGCAACGATGACGACGGCAACGAAGAACCGCAAGAGTCCGAATCTCGCAAGAACATCGCTGACAGCTTACCGGGAACTTCGCTCCTCGCTCCGGGGTCATTCGTTCCTAACGTCGCGGCACTGCATGACGTGCACGCGATGAAGCGATTCGCTGTCTCCGAAACGCCGTCCGCAAACGAGGCAGCGTCAGTAGTCGAGCCGGACATGCGGCGCCTCGTTGAATCGATCGTGACGCGGATCGCCGACTTCAGCTCGAACCCTGCCGTCCTCGAACGCGGAGATTGGCACTTCACAATCCCGCTCGACCCCGCGTTGCTGCCCGATTGCACGTTGAACCTGACGTTTTCGCGTTTCACTTTGACGCTTCGTTTCGACACTTTCGTAGACAGATCTGCAACGCTACTCTCCCAGCATACGGACGCGTTGCGAAAAAGCCTCGACGACGTTATGCGAGATCGCTTCGGCACACCCAGCAGCATCGAGATCATCGTCACGTAAAACCATAGGGACCTCAACTCCATGCTAGAGACCAACGGGAGCGGCACCGAAACGATGTCAAGGTCCGCAGTCTCGCTCGATCCGACACGCCTGCCGTCACTTACAGCGACGACCTCGCGCCAGCATCGGCTGGCGGTCGACGGGCGCCTAGTCGCGCTGCTCTCGCATGCCCTGGGCGTCGAGAACTGGAGAGTCGGCACACGCAATCTCGTCGATATCAACTGTGCGACTGTCGTGACGCTGCGTTGGGGCATCCATAGCGCGGCGGTACGTATCGACGCGGCACAACATCCGGGGATGGAAAGCGTGATCGGTTCGGGCGCCGGGGCAAATGTCGCACTTCGCAATGCGGTTGGCGCACTCCTGCTCACCCCACTGCTGCGGGCATTCGAAACGCTCGGCATGCAGAGCGTCGAGATCGCCTCGCTCGAGCGTGCGGCGACACCGTCTTCGGAGAGCGCCTGCTGCGCGCTTGCGTTCCGGCTCGGGTCGCAGCGCATCGACGCGACGCTTGAGCAGATCGACAGCGGCTGGCTCGATGCGCTTGAAGCGCTCGTCGCCCAGCAGTGCACGCCGTTTGCGACGCACGTCAGCGAAATCGCGGTGCCCGGGCGCCTGCTGATCGGGGAGAAGGCAATGAGCGTCACAACGCTCGAATCTCTGCGGCCAGGAGACGTCATCATGCGCGCTGTATCCGGCGAGATGAGCGCACTGCTTAGGCGCACAAGCGAAACGGCGCGCGCCCAGGTGATCTGGGGCTGCTACGGGGCCCGGCAGCTGTGCGTGCTGGCTAACGTTACCCACCATACCCTAATCTTGAAAGAAGACCCCACGATGAGCCACGACACCCAATTCAGCGCGCCTCTGACCGACACGATCGACTCGCCGGTCGAGATCAGCCGTCTCGATCTACCTCTCAGACTTGAGATTGACACTGTGTCGTTGCCCGTAGCACAGCTCTCCGCGCTGCGCGCGGGCTACGTGCTCGAGCTTCCGACCGCCGTCCCCGACGCGCGTATCCGTCTTGTCACCTACGGGCAGACGATCGCCTTCGGCGAGCTCGTCAGCGTCGGCGACCATCTCGGCGTACGTCTGGTTCAACTATCGAGCGGCCAATGATTCACTTCGGCGATTTAACCGGGCTGCTGATCACGGTCGTCGCGATCACGATGATTCCATTTGTCGCGATGGTTGCCACCTCTTACGCGAAGATCGTCGTCGTACTCGGACTGTTGCGCAACGCGCTGGGCGTGCAACAGGTCCCTCCAAATATGGTGCTCAACGGCATCGCGATACTGGTCTCGGCGTATGTGATGGCGCCCGTCGGTATTCAGGCTATGAAGACTCTGCACGACACGCATCGCCCGCCCGGCACCGACTCGTCGATAGTCGTGTTCGATGTGTTCGACGCCGCCAAGGAGCCGTTTCGGCAGTTTCTTAAAAAGCATACGGGAGAGCGGGAGAAACGCTTCTTCGTTCGCTCAGCGACGGTGATCTGGCCCAAGGACATCGCCGCGAAAGTCCGCGACGACGACCTGATCGTACTGGCTCCCGCGTTCACGATCACCGAGATGACCGACGCATTCAAGATCGGATTTCTGCTTTATGTCGCGTTTGTCGTCGTCGATCTCGTCATCGCGAACGTGCTAATGGCCATGGGCCTTAACCAGGTTCAGCCGACCAATGTCGCAATTCCTTTCAAGCTGTTGCTGTTCGTCGCGATGAGCGGGTGGTCCACGTTGATCCATGGCCTCATCATGACCTATCGTTGAGTGATCCGCCATGGAAACCGAATCGCTTGTTCGCATTACCACGCAGGGATTGCTGCTGTGCCTGTCGGTTTCGATGCCTGTCATCGTGGTCGCTGCGCTCACTGGCCTCGCAATATCGTTCGTGCAGGCCATCACTTCGATGCAAGATCAAAGCATCTCGTATGCCGTGAAACTCATCGCGGTGGTCGCTACCGTGTTGATCATGGGTGCCTGGGGCGCCGGCGCGATCTTGCGATTCGCCAATGAGATCATCACACTGGCGGTGCCGTCATGAATCAACGCGTCAACGGGCATCACGGCAACACGTTGCATCAGACCGATCCGAGTGAGCAGATGCTTGAAGCGGCTGCGCGCGACAGGTTACAGCAAGCGGGGCTGCGACATGCGAGGATGCTGCGCAACGAGATGGCCGCTGCGTTCTGGAAGGGCAAAACCATCAGGGGTAGAGGCAAGATTCTTTCACCGTCCGCGCACAGGCTCGCCAGCCTGGGCAAGCGGCCGCGCGCCGATGCGTACGTGAAGGAATTCGCGAGAAACACTGTTGACCGTGATCGATCGGAGTGCAGCGCACAGGATCCAAAAAACCAGCACGAACACCACCACGCACACGAGCACAGGGACGATCGGCAGGAGGAGCGGCAGCAGCGCGGGCGTGATGATGGGGAGCAGCAAGGGGAGCCACAGCAGCAAAACCGGAACGGCGAACAATCGCAACAGCAGCGTTCGCACGACGGACATGAGAAGCCGTCGCGGCCATACGCGAGAAAAGCCAGCAGCCTGAGCGCCGTGCCTGCTGACCCGCGTCCGGGTCCGATGCTCCTTCTGGCAATAGACATGGTCGGTTCGCCAGACCTGCGGTATGCCCTAGCCAACGCGCACACGAAAGCCGCTTTGCGGCTGTTACGGGAACTCGGGCGCGTCGGACACCTGCTCGCCGCTCCGTTTCTGCTCGAAGCGAGGAAGAGATCGAGCCTTCTGCACAGCCGGCGATTGCCACGGCTCCGTTCGTACCGAAATGCCAGTCTTGCCCACGAAGCGGCCAACCCTGGCAACGCGCGTGTCGTAGCGAAACTCCATGAACTGTCGAGTGACTTCACGGAGACGCGGAAGCGTTATGCCGTCGAATATAGCGACTACGAGCAGTCGATCCCAGGGGTCAAGCAAGTCATGCTCGACGAGTCTGACAGAAACTCGGCCGCGCGAAGCGCATCGGTTAGTGTCACTCTCGTCGATTCGGATAAGACTGTCGAAGTTCGCACGCCAACGGCGACGCCAGCGGCCAATACGTAAACTGACGTCAACGGTTGATACATCAGCAGCGAAGAATCGCAGAATGATTAGGTTAGCGAATCATCTGCGAAAAGGCGAACCACACACATGAAAGCCTTTCGAGTATTAGCAGGCAGCCACGCCGGAGTGCAGGTTCCGATCTCGAGCGGCACTTACCGGATCAGCGCGGCAGAGAACGCCGATATATGCATTAGCGACTGGGCCGTCGACGAAGTGATGCTTGCTATCGGCGACGACGGTGTGGCGCGTCTGCTTTCAGGCAACGGCGACGAAGTGCTCGTGGCGGATTTCGTGGCCGTACCGTTCGGCGATGTCGTCCTTTGCGTCGGCCCCGAAGATGCTGCGTGGCCACGCGACCTCGATCTGCTTGCCGGCCTCTTGAACACCACTGAGCCTCCGGTGAAAGACGGAGCAGGCCCGGACAACGCGAACACTGCGACGGAGCCGGAGCGGGCGCCGCGCCGTTTCACACGCAGGACAGCCGCCGTGGCGCTTATGTGCACCTCGGCGATTGGTGGATTGACGGCAGCCGGAGTGATGTTAGCCAGCACGCAGTCGAGCGAGGCTGCAAACGTGAAATTCGCCCCAAACGCGCTGGCGACGCAAATCGACGACGCGCTGCATCGCGCGGGATCAACCGATCTGCACGCGGTCGCGCGCAAGAACAGCGTGGCGGTTGAAGGTATCGTGCCCACGGCCGACGACGACAGCCGGGTGCAGCGGATTGTCGACGGTCTTGCGCCCGGCAAGGTGCATCTGGAATACGACGTCGCACAGGAAGACGTCGCAAATATCCAACAGTCGCTGGCGGGCACAGGTGCAAGAGTCACTTACGAGGGTCACGGCGTGTTTCGCGTTAGTGGCAATGTGAAATCGATGTCGACGTTCGAGACATTGATTGCGGATGTGCGCGCGGATCTCAACAGCAATGCCCGCCGCATTGAGATCAACGTCAAGGAGGCGAAGATACCGGTACCCGCGGACATCGAATACACGGAAGTGGTTGCGACGGGCAGATTGCGTTACATCGAAACGCCTGACGGCACGAAACACCTGTTCCCGAGCATCAAAGACGAAGCTGACAATTGAACGCAAAAGGAATCGACATGTATGAAGCATTGTTACCTATAGCGCAGGACCTGAACGCGCTGGACGCGACCTTCTCCGCGCCCGACAGCGCGCAACGGGTCGCGCGAATCGTCGCAGCCTTCAACGAAGCGGCACGGCGCATCAGCGTTGCAATGCAGACGTCGGCCGACGATCGCGAGCGCCTCGATTTGCAGACGCTGTATCGAGGAATGATTGCCGCACCGCGGATCGTGCTCGCGCTGCATGAACGGCACGGCGCGCGCAGGGGTGCAGTCTGAGAATTGTCTGCCGGCAAACCGCCTGACAGTGTCCCCTCGCAAGTGCACAGACCAGCGGCCGGGCCGTGCGCAGTTATGCCACAACCCTTTAGGACCAGAGGTCTTGGAGACTGATGGTGCTAATTTGGGCATCTACAATCAGCAGTAGGTTTCTTTCATTTTCAAAGGAGAACAGAAATGGGTATTTCACTTCCTAGCGGGTTTTCTTCCGGCAGCTCGCTTGGTAGCACGATCGGCAGCACGCTCGGCGCGGCCGGGCAAATGGCCCAGACTGGTAGCGCAGCGTCTCTCACCGGCGCCGAAGGCGAGCAGTTCGCGCAACAAATGACGGGAATCACCACGGGTTTGCAGTTGCAGGACTCCCTGGACAACGTTGTCCTGACCGCAGCGAAAACAATTGCGGACGCATCGAGCGAGAAGTAGCATCACGGGGGCGGTTGTGTGCGAAGGCGCGGAAACGGGAAGCTAGGCCCTCCCTGCTCCGTGCCTTTGTTTTTTTTTAGATTACCCACAAAGTCACCGTATAAATTCGAAATTTCATGAGCAGGGAACGCTTTGTCGAACTGATCCATGAGGTTTGCGATGTGGTCGGATTACCCGATGCGGAGTACATCGTCGCGACACAAGCGCTGGAGGTCGAGGGATTCGATGTCCGTCTCGATCATTACGAGGACGACCCAAATGCGCTCTACGTCTGTTTCCATTACGGCGCGGTGACACCGGGCAGATCGCTCGTCATCTTCCGCTTGATGCTCGAAGCAAACCTGTTGATCTATGCGCAGGACCAGGCGCAGCTCTGTCTGGACTCCGACACCGGCAGCATCGTGCTGCTCGTGTATGTCAACATCAGCCCCGACGTCACGGGCGAATATATTGCCGACCTGTTCTCGCACTACGCCGAGCACGGGCGCTACTGGAAAAACAATATCCTTGAATCGCCCGATGAGATGTTCGAAGGTATAGCTTCGGGTAACTATATGTGGCTACGTGCGTAGTGCGTGTTGCGCGCTTCGACGTGCGCCAGCGTTACGCCGCAATGCGTGGGATCAGCAGCACCAGACGCTCGCGTGCGGGCAACCCCGATGCGTTGCCCGCTGTGGGCGCCGCAATGACGAAGCACCCGCCCGGCTCGACACTCTGCGCGAGCTTCCGGTGGTCTGCTTCATCTGCTGCTCGCCGCCCGAGTTCCACCTCTAGGCCGATGCGCTGCATCATTGCGGCGCCTTCGACGGTCGGCCGTACGGACAGCCACAGATCGAGTGCAGGATCCTCAGGCAGGTCATAACCAACGCGACGCGCAAGACGCGCTTCGTACCGGTCGAAAATGGCCGGCGTCCGGTCTCGCGTCAGCGCGGTCCGCGAGACTTCGATATGCGCACGGCGGGCTTTGGCGAGCGCTTCAATCTGCGCCATCAACGCCTGTCCCTCGCCGGGCGCGATGCCGGAACCAAAGCGCGCGCCTGCGTCGGCAATCGACGCAAGCGCAGGCGGCAGCATGGATTGCAGATCGCCCAGCGCATCGACGTCGACATCGACGATCCACGTTTGAACCGAAATGAGCTGTGGCCGGGTATCGAGATTCTTGACCAGCATGCCGTCCGCATCGATGCGCTCCGGCTTGTCCCGGACGAGGATAGAGTTGGTCGCCGCGTCGGCCTCGATCGCCGGCAACGGCGTGCCAAGCTCCACGATCTGCCGCGTTGGCGCACTGCCGGCGCCGGCTGCACTCGCAGGCTCCGTGGCGTCCTTCGCGGACCGCCTGAACCGCCGGCGCAGCAGCGTTGCCGCCCCGGGCACAACCACCGTGCGGCCGTCGATCACGCTCGTCTCGTCGGCTGCATTCGCATAGCTAAGGCGAAACACTCGCACCGTCGTGCGCGAACTCGAACCCGCATCGCGCTCAAAGCGCTCGGCGGCAGCGCGAATGCGTGCGATATAACTCTTGGGCCCCGAGATGTCGACGGTGCCCTCGGCGCCATCGACATCAAGCGGGAAACGCGCATCGATGACGCCCGCCTGCTCGAGAGCGGCTGCGAGACCGCGTGTGGAAAGCGCCTGCGGCCTGAGCGCGACCGCCAGTTGCGCATTGGCCGGCGACACCTGCAACACCGCGCCGTCGTCATACCAGACGAAGCCGAACGCACTGGCAAGCGCGTCGAGAAAACGTTGCGGCGGCATCGAGAAGCGACCACTTACGACGCCCTCGACCGGCCCATCGATGCGCAGCGCAATGTGTTCGTCCGCAGCGAATTCCCTCAGCACATCGGGCACGTTGCTACCATTTGTCGCGTACGCGAAGCGGCTACCGGGCCAATCGACGCGCGCGGCGTGAGCGGGCGGCGCAAGGAACGCGGCGACAAGCGCGGACGTGACGCTGACTATCGTGCGCGCGCGCGACAGACGCGAGATCGGGTATTCTCTCATGATGCCTGTCGCGGCGGCGCGTCCATGTCACGCTCCGCAGCTGCATCGACGGAGAGTGTCAGGCGGTAGCCCGTCGCGTAGGCCGACTGCACATTCCAGCCTACACCGGCTGACTTGAGGCTTGCGCGCAGCCGGCTCACGTACATGTCCACGGAGCGGCTCTGCACCGCGGCCTCCCAGCCCCATACCACGCTCATCAGATCCTGCCGTAACACCACAGCGCCCAGGTGGCGCGCGAGATGCCAGAGGATGTCGAATTCCTTCGTACCGAGCTTGTGCGCCACGCCCGCCACGACGAGCGAGCGCTGCAGCTGGTCGAGTGCCGAATCGCCAATCAGCATTCTGCGCTGCTCGAGGTTCGCCGGCACCGCCCGGCGCAGCAGCGCGCGCACGCGCGCGAGCAATACCTGTCGGTCATAGGGCTTCACGAGGTAGTCGTCCGCGCCGGCATCCAGTATCTGCACGATGTCCGATTCCGCCGAATGCACGGTCTGGAAGATAACGGGCATCGTCGACTGTGAACGGTTGCGGATTTTGAGCAGAAGGCGGTCGCCTTTCACGCCGGGTAAGTCCCAATCGAGGATCGCCAGATCGGCCCAGTTGTCCGCGAGGAACTGCTGCGCGTCGAGCCCGCTATGAAAAGCGTCGACATGGTAACCCTCGCCCTTGAGCCACAAGTTGACGAGCGCGTGATGCGCGACATCGTCCTCGACGAAGAGGATGCGAACCGGTTTGCCTGCAAGCGATTTCATAATTCAAATCCTGGTCATGGCGGCACGCTTGCCGTCAATCGGAGCGGCTCGCGCGCAGCGCGCGGTCCGCATCGACGAGCGACGCCGGCTGCGGCTGCACCGCAACCGCGCTCAGGCACGGCAGACGCAGCACGAATGAGGTGCCGCCTTGCCTGTTCCGCTCAGCATAAAGTGAGCCGCCGTGCATGCCGAGGATCTGCACCGCCAGCTTGAGCCCGAGGCCAAAGCCGGTGGCCGACTGCTTGCCCAGCTTCTCGAAGTCGGTGCAGCGCTCGCCTTCGAGCAGCCCCTTCAGTCCACCAGCACGGTCGTCGACGAGCACCTCGGCGAATCCTCCCGCCACTCGCATGGACACCGTCACGGTCTCGCCACGCGGCGAAGCGCGCACTGCATTGTCAATCACGTTCTGGATCGCGCGGGCGACGAAGTTGCGCATGCCACTTACCCAAAGCGGCGAACTGTTGGGCAGCCACAAGTGAAGAGCGATGCCGCAATACACTGCCGTGATCTCGAGTTGCGAAACAATCTGGCGCAGCGTCACGCGCAGATCGAAGCGCTTGAAATCTCGCGCATGCAAATGCTCGCCAACCGACGTGAAGATGAATTGCTCGCCGAGCGAGAGGACGTAATGCGTGAGCTGCGTAATCTGCTGCATGCCGCCGCAACGCTCGAATGCGTCGGGATCGCTCGCGTCCAGTTGCGTCAACGCACTGATCGAATTCAGCGGCGAGCGCAGGTCGTGCAACAGGAAGCGCAGCGACATCGCGCGCTCGTCGAGCGAGTGCGCGAACGGCGTCACGTCGGTCACCGCGATCACGACGGCATCGTCCGCTCCTAGTGGGCCGGCCTCCAGCCACAGGGTCGCCTCGTCGACGCGCAATTCGCGGCCCGCCGCAAGGTCGCGCGGGCGCGGCACATCGCCCATCGCGAAGCGCTCGCTCAACGTCTGGCTGAAGTTCGTGCCCGCCGGCAGATCCAACTTCAGCATGCGGAGCGCCCGCGCATTCGCATGGATGACCGTACCCGCGCCGTCAAGTTCAATGACGCCGCACGGCAACCCACCGAGCACGCCGCGCATGCGGCGCGCTTCGTCGTCGGACATGCGCTGATCGCGCTCCATGATGCTCTCGTTTCTCGCAGCGGCTATCGCGGTTAAGGGGAGATAACGCGCGGCGACAGCAGGAACAGCCGATCCATACTGCTCTTTTGCCGACTGTTGGTTCTGAACAGCCCGCCGATCACCGGGATCTTCGATAGTCCCGGCACGCCGGTGACGCCGTTGCTGTCGTTCTCGGTGCGAAATCCCGCGATCAGCAGCGCCTGCCCTTCGTCGATGAAGGCCTGCGTGTTGATAGTGCTGTTCTCGACCACGGGCAGGTTGCTGACGGTCTGCGACGTCAACTGTCCATCTTCGATCGCGACGTCGAGTTTGATTCGCGTGTGACCGTCCTCCTCGACGACCATCGGCAGCACGCGCAACGATACGCCAGTCGAAATGGTGAACAGGTTTCCGCCCGCAAAGCCCTGCACCGGAACAAAAAACTGTGTCTTGTCGTCCATCACCGCCGAGATGTTATTGAGCGTGACGACCTTCGGGCTCGCCTCGATCTTCGCGGTATTGGTCTGCTGGAGTGCGCTGACGCGGGCCATCACGTAACGGCCCGCGTCCCCGAGCACGGCCGCGAGCGACAGGCCGGTCGGTGACGCCGGAACCATCATATTGCCGGGCAGCGTGGTCTGCCCGAAGGTCTGGCTGAGCGTGCCGTTGAACGTGTTTTGCGGTAGTGTGCCGGTTCCCGTCTGCAGGTCGAAGTGGCTATTGTGCAAGGTCCAGTCGACGCCGAGCTGCCGCATCGCGTTGTCGTCGATCTCGATAATCTGCGCCTCGATCTCGATCAGCTGCGGCTTGACGTCGAGGCGATCGATCAGCGTACCGTATTGCGACATGCGATCCTCGGTGTCGCGGATGATCACGGAATTCGTGCGCTGGTCCGCTACGATGACAGGCAACTGCCCGTCACCTGCCGGCCCCGCACCCGAACGCTGCTGTTGCGCAGGTTGCGTGTCACCTAGCGCCGCGGCGAGTTCCTTCGACGGCTGTCCGGTAAGCCCGGCGAAGAGACCCGTGCTCATCGAGCCCGTTGAGCCGGTCGAGCCCATCGGCAAGGGAATTGGAACGACGCCTCCGCCGGAATTACCGGCTACGTCGCCGATAGACGTATTGCTCGTGATCCCCGCCGCCATGTGGCTCGCGCCGTTGGCCGATGCGCCAGACGACTTCGTCCCGTGCAAATGATAGATCTCATTTAGCACCGTCGCGACGCCCTCAAGCGTCACCTGTTGCCCGTCGACCTGCACCGTGCGGTCTTCGGCCCATGCGTGGCTCAGCGGAAACACGCGCACCTGTGAGCCGCTCACGTGCGAAGTCGTCTCGTCGAGACGGCTCGCGACGTCGGTGACCATTTGCACATAACGCGGCGGCCCGCTTACGAGCGCCGTGCGCTGCTGCGCGTCGTAAACGATGGGAAAGCGCGCGTCGGCGATGTGCAGCCGCTCGAGTGCATCGCGCAGTTCGGATGTATCGGCGGAGTCCAGCTTCACGAGCGTGCTTTGCAAGTTCGACGCGGTCGTGATGTCCAGCACATTACCGTCGTAATACCAGACGAAGCCAAATGACGCGGCAAGCGCATCCAGAAAGGACCGCGGCCGCATATGGAATTTGCCGCTCACCGTGCCGCTTACCTCAGGGGCAATGCGCGTCGGAATGCCCTGGCTTGCGCCGAAATCGTGCAGCACATCCTTGATGTCCTTGCCTTGTGCATCGTAATCCACAATCGAGGTTTTCCAGTGGACCGGTGCCGCGTGTGCGCTGCCCAGCGCCACACCGAACGCAACCGCGGCGCTCAGCGCGAGTGCGCCTAATCGATGGACCATGGGCTTGATGCGCGACCCGCGCAAAGGCATCCGTATCGCCCGTCCGAGCTCTTCCGACACAGCATCCACAATTTTCATGTAACTTCCGACTATCATCCAATTCGAAGGGCATTCCCGATGAACACCCCGGGTCACCAACGCCGAGATCTGACGCGCGAAATTCTCGAACTGATCGATCTGCGCCAGACCTTTACGGACATTCATATCGAGCAGGACCGGCCGGTCATGATCAACGCGCCGCGAGGCTGGCTGGCGGTCGGTGACGAACCGGTGCTGTACGACGAAATAGTGTCGACGCTCGCATCGATCGAGCCCGACTGGGAAGCGCTGTTGCAGCACGGCGCGATCGACCGCCCGTTCGTGCTGACGCGCTGCCGGCTGCGCTGCAATATCTATAGGACCAACGGCGGACGCAGGCTCGTGATCTCGCTGCGCCGCCTGCCGCTTGAGCCGCTGCCGCTCGATAAGCTCGGTCTGCCCGCCTATGTCCGTTCGATGATCGACGGCGCCAAAGGCCTCGTACTCGTGAGCGGGCCGACCGGCTCGGGCAAGACCACGACGATCGCCTCGCTGCTCGATCACATTAACCGCACACGCAACAGCCACATCATCACGATCGAGGAACCGATCGAGTATGAAATTGAAGGCCGGTCGTCGATCGTCTCGCAACGCCAGGTGCCGATCGACACGCCAAGCTTCCCGGCGGGCTTGCGGGAGGCGCTGCGGCAAAGGCCGGATGTCATCATGGTCGGCGAGGTGCGCGACCCGGAAACCGCAGAAACGGCACTGCAGGCCGGCGAATCCGGTCACCTCGTTCTCGCGACGATGCATACTGCCAGCGCGATCGGCACGATTACGCGACTGCTTTCGTACTTCCCGACCGAGCAGCGCGAGCGCTACGCATCGGCGCTCGCGAACTGCCTGATCGGCGTGATCTGCCAGTGCCTCGTGCCGACTCAGGACGGCGAGAAATTCGTGCTCGCGAGCGAACTGCTCTTCAACAACAATCAGCAGATCAGCGCGATGCTGACGGATCCCGCGAAGCTGCCGTATCTGGCCGAGTTCATGAAGCGCAAGGAAGACAACATGTCTCGAATGCTCAACGATCATCTGTTCAGTCTTGTTTCGAAGGACCGGTGCCTGCCGCGCGACGCCCTGCGTGTGGCGTACAACCGGCTCGAACTGCACGAGATGCTGCAAACGCTCGCGCCGCACTAAGGCGGTGTAGCGGCCGGAGCCAACCCGCGGGAGAAATTCTCCGCGGCCCCTGCTGCGGAGGGGTTGGCGCAACGGCGCGCTCGACATGCGGCAAAGCAGACTCGAAGAGTTCACAAGGGGCCGTCCTCAATCGTACGCGTTGATGGTCCAGCCTGCCGCGACAGGCGAGTTCGGAATGGTCTGTTCCTGCTCGCCGCAGAAGCTGCTCGTCCACGGCGTGCCGATCACCGCGAAGGTGGCCCAGTTCGTCGTCACCACAACGGTGTAGGTGCCCGCCGCGCCGGCCTGGGTAAGCGAATTGTTGATGCCGCCCGAATCGTCGGTCAGCGTCGGGGTTTGGCTTTCCTGATGTCCGACGTTGTTGCTATTGCCGTCCAGAATGTCGACGTCTTGTGATAACTGCGCCTCGTGACCTTGCCTTGGGCCGCATAAACCGTCGTTCAGATGGGCAAACGACTGCACGACGATGATGCCGGGTTTGGCCAACGTCACCTGTTGCGAAAACGTGTACGAAAAGGTTCCGTTCGTAGTATTGAACGAGTACGGCGAGTTCGCGAAGTTGGTCGCCGGCTGCGGGGTGCAGGTCGGATAGTCGCCCGCGCCCGGTCCGGCCATGATGATCTGGCAGCCCGTCAACTGGAATACCGGCTCGATTTCGCTTTGCGTTTGCCAGGTGCCATTGCGGCATGACAGTACGTCGCCGCTCGAATCGGTCGAGACGAGCGTCGTATCCGAGGCCGCCGACGCACAGGCCGCACCCACCGTCTGTGCATTGCCCAGCGCGAGATTGCCCGCCTCATCGACGGCCAGCGCCTGCCAGCTCTTGCCGTTGAAGGTGTACGCCCGATTCGTCGCGAGCGTCATCCGCACGTCGCCCGTCACCGCCGTCACTGAACCGAGCGCCGCCGCATCCGCGACCGGCTCGCGCCAGTGAAACGACGCCTGCGGCGTCCAGATCCCGCCGCCGCAATTGAGCACGTTCCCCGCAGCGTCGGCCGCGATGGAGCCCGACTGCGTGCACGCCGCGAAGTCGATCTGCTGCGCGAGCACGATTGGCACCTGCATAGTGTTCGCGGCCGGATCGCCCGGCACGCCCACCCGGTAGAGGAAGTCCGCGTTCTGCGATTGCGCGCCGTTGAAAAAGATAAGACTCGCGAGATGGCCCACGCCGGTCTTCGTGCCTGAGCACGCCGCGTTCGCCGGATTGGGCAACGCCACCGACCAGCCGCCGAACGCTCCCACTGCTGCTCCGCCAGGGTTGTTGGTCGCCTGGATCGAGCCGCCTCCCGCGCCGGCGTTCGTCGCGGCATAGCCGAGCTCTGTGTCCGGAATCGTTGTGCCTCCCTCCGTCACCAGCAGCGCCTGTAGAGCACCGGGCGTTGCAGTGCCGTAGATCAGTAGGCACGGTGTCTGGCCATATGCGTTCACCGCGCTTATTGCCGAGGACAGATAGGTCGACAACTGAAAAGGCTTGCCATTCAGCTTCACAACCACCGGGCTGGATGCTGTTGCCTGCGCGGCCAGCGCCGTGTAGTTCTGTTGAATGAGCTGCGTGGCTGCGGCCGTCAGTTGCGACTGGTAGAGCGCGGCCTGCTGCGCGCGCGCGTCGGCGAGCGTCGAGTTGATCATCGCCGTTACTCCGGCGATCAGCATCGCGGCGATTGCCAAGGTCGCCAGCATCTCGACCAGCGTGAAGCCGCCCAATCGACGAGCGGTTGGCAGCGCGCCGCGTCGTGCATCCGTGCGAGGCGGCCGCGGGCTATTCATACGCCTGCGCCATCCACACGGGCATGCCAGCCGGAATGACGTTCGCCAAGGCCGGCGGCAATGCCACCGGCGGATTACCTGGCGAAACGATGGTCGCGCCTTGTGCGACGCCGGCAAGCGCTGAGCCTTGCGCGAGTTGCTGCATGCCGGTAACGACGGCCGCCGCGGGCACCGCAATCGCGTACACGACGACAAGACTGCCGGTAAAGTCAGCGTTGGGCTGCACGTAGTTCTGCCACATCGCATTCGCGTTGAACGAGCCGAGCTGCGATCCGAGGCTCGATGCCGGGACGCTGCCGGTGAACGAAGGATTGGCCAGCGCGAAGGCGACTACCGCCTGCTGGTATTCCCTCATGTTCAGCGCGAGTTCAATGGACGACGGTCCTTGCGCCAGCGGCGTCGAGGTGCGGTTCATGAGTGCGTAGGCACCGCTCAGCATGCCGAGAACGGCGACTGCCCAGATCACGTACATAGACTGTCAGCGCTCAGGTCGAGGTCCACGTGATGCTCACATTGGATGTGCCGCAATCCTTCTGCGCGGTGCTCGGATCGATCGGGAGCAACGTTTCCGTGGCGGTGCCGACCGTGATCGACGACCAGCTTCCGCCAGCCGTGACCGCGTTGATGCATACCGCGGGAGGCACATTGTCATATTCGATGGTGAATGTGCCCGGGCTCGTGCCCGCCCCCACGGTGACGTTTCCGCCCCACACGTCGGTCGCCGCCCCGCCCGACGCCACCGGAACTGTGCTTGGGAAAACACCTGCCGCAGACAGCACGGAGTTATTGACGTTCGTGTAGCCGCCGGCCTGCCCCATATACAGTTTCTTCACACCGGCCTGAATCGCATTGACCTGCTCTGACAGCTCATTGGTTCCCGCGCTGTTGAACGCGCCGTTCAGTAGCGCCACCGCCCCGATCACGACGATTGCCGCGATCCCGAGATAGGCGATCGCTTCGAGTAGGGAAGCGCCGCGCTGAGCGTTGCGGGAGCGCACGCGTACCGTGCGCACGCGCTGCGTTGTGACAATTTCGTTACCCTGCATGGTGTTCTCCTTTTTTCGACAAGCGGCACAACCCTATCCGTGCCATGTGAATGAGACTGTAAAACTGCACCTGATGCCATGTTGCGAAAAGCTCAATGCATGCTCCGAGCCATTGCCGCAATTTCCTGCTGAATCCCGAAAAACCCGCTAATGAGCCACGACAACACGAGCGCCAGCATCACGATCGCGACACCATTGACGACGCGCATTTGCGCCTCGATTCTCTCCACACCTTCGCTCATCCACTCGCTTGCGAGCGAATACAACGCTTCGGCGAAGCCCTTGTATTCGGCGTACACGCATAGATCGTCGACGATCTCGCTCGACGGAAACCCGTAGCCAGTGTTCTTCAATGATTCGCCGACGTTCAAGCCCGACTTGACGCCGAACAGCGTGTCGTCGATCCGTTGCCGCAGCCACGGCCGTGCGTCGACCGCCAGCCGCGCGAGCGACCGTTCGACGGTGAAACCCGCTGACTGCAACGACGAAAATGCCGCCAAAAAGCCGCAGCCGACAATGAGGCGATAGATAGAGTAGGGCGGGTAGCGATCGAGCGCGACGCGCGCCCTGCCGGACCAACGCGGCATCGAATAGAACAGTGCGGCGAGGCCAATCATGAAGACGGCCACGCAATAGAGCATTCCGCTCTGCACGAAGCGCGACAGTTCGTAAAGCGAGCGAGCCACGCCGTGCCAGCGCTCCGGGCTCACAATGCTGGCAAACTGCGGAATCACGAGCAGGCCGAACAGATACACATAGCAGACTGTCATCGCGAGGATCACGACCGGATACGTGAGGCCGCCGACGATCGCCGTGCGAATCCGGCGGCCGTACTGCACTACCGTGCACACGTTGAGCAGCGCGGCCTCGAGACGTCCCGACTGTTCTCCCGCCAGCACGATCATCTGTTCCGTATGCGGGACCCACCACGACAACGCCTCGGCCAACATCCCGCCGTTTTGAAGTCGGATCGTAGCCATGTCGTTCTGTGAGCCAAGGAGTTGGTAGAATGTTTTGTCTTCCTAAGACCGCTTGGCCTCCGACTTATCTTGAGCAACGGCAGTCCGTTCGACAGCATCTTCGCGATCTTGCGATAGAGACGCACACGGGCCTGCGCCGTCAGCTGCAAACGCGCCCACCGGCGATCCAGTTCAAGTGCCATGGCTGCCGTCGAGTGCGTACGGACGTTCGCCGTGGGTATGTGCAAACGGACCGACCACGCGCTCGGCCATACGCGGATCGACGAGTCCCGCCGCCACCTTGTCGAGCGCGTGTTGCGCGACGGTCTGCCCGCCAAGCTCGGTGACCCAATATTGATGCGCGTCCCCTTTGCGCCCCGCTCGCACCAGTTCGAAGAAAGCCGCGTTCGTATGAATCACTTCGGCCACTACCGTGCGCCCGACCGTGCCGCTTTTGCAATGCGGGCAACCGGACCCGGCCACCCGGACCTGCTCGAAACGCGGGCCGACTGCCCGCTTGACGCGCGCAACCAGACCTGCATCGAGCTGCTGCACCACCTCGGTCAGCGGTCGCGAGCAACGCGGACACAGCAGTTTCACCAGCCGCTGGCTGATCAGGCCCGTGACGAGCGATTCGTCCGTCACCATCGAGATCGGCAGGCCCAGATCGACCAGACGATCGACGATTGCAAGCGCCCCGTTCGCATGCACGGTCGTCCAGACCTGGTGACCCGTCATCGCTGCGCGCAGCGCGCTTTGTGCGGACGCACGATCGCGAACCTCGCCGATCATGATCGTGTCGGGGTCGAGTCGCATTGCATTGGCAATCGCGGCGGCGAACACCAGCGAACGGGCCTCCTCGGTCGATGCATTGACGACCGGCGTCTGAATTGCGCCTTCGATCGGATATTCGACCGGGTCTTCGACGGTGATAACGTGGATGGAGCCAGCCATCTCGCGCAGCTGTTTCGTCAGCACGCGCTGCAGCGTCGTCGATTTGCCGGAGCCGGTGGGGCCACTGATGATATTCATGCCATGCGGCTGCTGTGTGAGCAGGTCGAATGCGGCGGTCTGGACCGTTGTAAAACCGAGTTCCGCCAGTTCGGGCGATTCACCCGCATCGTTATAGAGCAGACGCAGGACCATTACGTTGCCGACGCTCGTTGGCGCAGTGGCGATCCGTACACCGAACAGCCGGTCCGGCAGTTTGTCACGATCGCCGATGGCCGCATCCTGCCGCTCGTTCGGCTTGTACGTATTGTCCGACACGCTCGACATCGCCGCGTAGAGCGTCGCGAGCAGCCGCTCGCCGTACTCGCGCGTCTGCTCGGACACGCGTACGAGTTCGTTGTGGATGCGAAACAGAATCTCGGTGCTGAAGCGATTGACGCGGATGTGGATATCCGATGCCCGTTCGTCGCACGCACGCGAAATCAGGCTTTTCGCCAGCACCTGCATCTGAGTGTGGTCTACCCGCTCCGCGCTGCCATCACGGCGCTGACCCTGATACGTGCGGCGGATCGCGTCGAGACTCACAAAACGCATCTTATATCGGCAATTCAGGCGCTCGAGCCGCGCGCAATACGAAAGCACGAACGGATTCATCTCGTGCCCCGCGGCAACGAGAAGCGCCTGGTCATCAAGCAGGCAGACGAACTTGCGCTCCTCGGCGCTCGCGGCGAATTCACCGCTGTCCGACAGCGGGCGCGCGGTCACGGAAACCACCGCCACTGGCGTCTGCTGCATGGGTACGAGCGGCGGTGCGGCGTTCAGCGCTGGCTCGCGCGGCACGGCGGAAGCGAATGCCGGTGCCGCCTCAGCGTCGCCGATCAGTGGCCTGACGACGGGCGTGAGGATAAGAGGCGTCAGGCCTTTGATAGACCTGTTTGGCGGTACGGAGAAGCTCGTCATGGCGATCACCTCGGGGGCATCGGTGAGATGGACATCCCCGGCACCCCGTTCGACCCGGCGCTGTTCGCCACGAGGCTGTTGCGCGACACGCCACGCGACAGCGTCGAGACGGCCAGTGTCACGCGGTGCCCGTCCTGCACCGACAGCACCACGGCACCGGAACGGATCTCTGCAACGCGCGTGCCCTCTGCAAGCGTGTCGCCAGCACGCACGTCGAACTCCGAGCCGTCGCTCGCCGTGAGCGTCGCGCTCATCGCACCGCCGAGGCTTTGCGTCGCCAGCAGGGACATTGCCCCGTTCGTCGCAGGATTGCCAATCTGGTGCAGTGACTTTTGCCGCTCGGCGACCTGTGCCAGCACGTCCAATTTCTTGAGTTCGGCCTTGAGAAGCAGTGTGTCTTCTTGCAGCCGCATTAATTCGTCCGCGGCCGCCGTCGCGGCGGGCGTCGGCACCGCCACGACCTGCAAACCCGCATCCGCCACCGGCGCGCTCGCTTGCGCGAGGGACGTGACCGGCCATGCGACCACCGAGGCCGATATCGACACCACTACGATCAACGCGTCATTTTTCATATAGCACTCCGTCAAGGGTCCACCGGCCGGACTGGTAAGAAAGCGTCTCGATGCGCACGCCAACCTCATCGAGATACTTGATCAGGCTGTCGGGCCGCACTTCGCCGAGTCGTGCCGACAGGTGCCACGCTCGCCACGAAGGTTGGGCTGCGGCACTTTCACCCGAATGCAGGCGGTCTAGCGATTGAGAGGCCAGACTTTTCTGCGGTACCGCCACCGGCAGCGACGAAAAAGTAAGAGGGATGTCGAGCAGCTGGAATGCGGACAGCATCCGCAACCGCACGCCGGTCACGCCATCAATCACATCGTCGCCGCCTGATGGCAGCGTCATCGGCTCGACATAACTCGCATGCTCGCCGTTGCTATCAATCGTTGCGTGCGGCTCGACCGCCACCAGCATCGCCACGTTCGATCCGCCGCGCGACCACTTGTAACTGACATTCATCGCACGGCATACATATTCGTCAAGGTCCCAGCCCCCTGGAGCAATGGCCGCGAAACGACTGACACAGGCGCGAATCAAGGTATCGGGTCGCGGTTCACTCGCCCACGGATGCACGATTTTCGGCGGCGGCGCGATCGGCTTCGGTCGACGCAGGCGCAATCGTACACGGGCCTGTTCGAACGCGGCCTCGCGCGCCTTTTCGATCTGGTGGCGCCGATAGGCCATCACGCCGATAGCCGCGGCGCCGAGCACGCTTATCGCGGCGGTGGCGATCACAACCGTGCGCCACGGCGAGAGTCGCTTCGCGCGAGTGAGGTTGAGCCAGCTCGGCAAATGCAGCTTGCCGCCGCGGCGCGGCAGCAGGTCCTCGATACGGCGTGCGTAGAAATTGTGGAAACCCTGGACCTCGAGCTGCGGGTCGCCGATCACGACGTTCCAGCCACCGAGGCTATAGTCGCTGTGCAAGCGCTCGAATACCTCTTCGCTTGCGCCAACCCAGTCGCCGTTCGGCAGGAACGCGCCATCCCGCACCGCGAAATACGCCCAGCGTCCGTCAGGAAGCTGGAACGCGGCGAGCCAGTTCGGCGCAGGTTGCTGGCGGCCGTCGTAGAACGCACCTTCGGTTGCGATCACCTTCGACACTAGCGCGCCGAGCGATGGCAAGCCGAGCTGCGCGCCCTCGTGCGTGCTCGCGAACCCCGCACCTGCAAAGGCGCGGTCGATGCGTAGCACCATCGCATCGAAATTGAGCCGCGCCGCAAGCTCCACCGCCTCGGCGCGCAACTCGTGCCGCCGCGACAGCGATTGCCAGAACAGCCCGCAAACGAAGCGTTGACGGCCTAGCTGGATGACTTGCGCTGCCATGACTTCAGGCTCCGTTCATCGTGACCGGCGAAAGCAGTATGACGATCACCTCCCGCGAATGGCTGGCGTTCACGCCGCCGCCAGCCACGAAGTTGGCGGGTGTGCCGATGCCTTGTCGGTTGTCCTGATCAGCGATGCCTTCATAGCCGCTGATGACGAGCGTCTGTCCCGACTTCACCGCAATGCGCTGCAGGAAGTTGCGCGTGTCGACGGTCGGCAGCTGGATGGTCTGCCCGGCGCTCTGGAAATTGACGAGACTCGCAAGCGACGAGATGTTCGTGGAGAACTGCATCATCACCGTGCCGTCGTCGAGAACGTGAGGTAGCAACGTCAGGTTGAATCCGGTCGTGATGGTGCCCGGCGTGAGCGATGTCTGGGTCCCGACGTTGAGCGTAGACGTGGATGAGACCTGCGCAAGATAGCCCTGCTGTTCCGCCACCTGCACTGGGACGGGCTGATCGTTCAGCGTCGTGATCGAGGCGGACGTCTTGCGGCGCACGGCACCCTGCGTCGAGAGCGCGTTGATGACCGCGCTCGTGGTGTTCGCACGGCTCGACGGGGTGATGACGGTCGCCGACAGTTCATTGCTGTTCGGAATCAGGCTCGAGAATGCAGTCGTAATGCCGAATTTCGTGCCGAGCGCCTCGTACACGGCATTCCAGTTGATGCCGTAACTGTCGTCCGCCGAGAGTATGACCGACAGCACAGTAACGTTGACGAGTATCTGTCGCGACAACACGCGATTCTGCTGATCCATGAACTCGGCAACGTGTTCCAGCACATCCGGCGTATCCGTCACCTCAATAGAGCCGGTTGCGGGCGACGTCACGACTGAGCCGGCTGGCGACAGCATCGACTTGATGGCCGCGTTCAGGCCGTTGTAGACGGATAGTTGGGCGTTCATCGTGATGTTCGCGCTGTTGTCCGACGAGACGGTCGGCGTTCCGTTCGATCCCGTGCTCGTGGAGCCAGATCCGCCGCCAGCCGCGCCATTAGCGCCTGCGATGCCACCGCTGGCGGATGTCGTTCCACTGTTGCTCGCACCGCTCACGACGCTTGTATCAAGCCTGGAGTCGCCGGGAATAGCGATGACCTGGAATACACGCGTATCCGTATAGAAGAAGACGATCGCACCTTGCTCGTACTTCCAGTACACGCCAAAGCGCGCGGCGGCCGCGTCAAGCAGCCCCCGCAGCGTGCCGCCCGAATAGACGATGTGAACAGGTACCGGCGCCGGGACGGACGCCAGCGACCCCGTGCCTGCCGACTGCGGCAATGGACCTTGCAGCAACCCCGTGGGCAACGGCGGCAAGGGCGCGGCCGAACCAGTGGGCAACGCCGCAGCACTCACCTGCGTGGCGCGCGCCGCGGCATCGTCGGCACCCGGCGCGATCTTCGACGGAATGTGCGCTAGGCGCGATATGCGATCGGCGAACGCCCGTAACGAATCGACGGCGCCGTCGAAGCTGGCGGGTTCGCCGAACAGTTTCGGCAATGTCGATTTCGACGAAAGCTTTATCGTCTTGCCAGACAACCACAGATCGTCCTTGACGACCACGGCGTCGTTATCGGCTTCGAGGTTGTTACCCGTCCCGAGGTTGCCAAGCAGTTTGTCCGCGCGCACGACGTCGCCTTGCGTGCCTTGTTCGACCTTCTGCATGAGCCCGGTGCAGCCCGCCAGCATCGGCACGCATGCAACAGCCATCAGGATGTAGCGACTCAATACAATCATCAACCTGCTCCCTTCGGCACGACCCGCAACACGCGGTTGCGCTCGTACATAATCACGTGAATCGGCACCTGCGACCCGGCGAGCGCTTCGACGACCTGCCGCAAAGCTTGATCGAGCGTGCCATGTACCGTGGCTGTGGCATCGACCGCGAAATCGGTCGGCACGTCCCAGATAAATTGCCAGCCGGCGTCGCTTGCCCAACGCGCGAGCGCATTGCGCACCGAGCCATCGGAGATGCGCATTTGCCACTCCATCTGCTGGGGAGGCAGCGCGGCCGCGGGCGATGCCGGAGCGTCGTCCTGCGGCGTGGGCGTAACCGCGGGCATCGGCACCTGGATCGCCGATACGGTCGGCGCGGGCTGCCGTGCCGGCGTGGAGGCGATTGGCCGTGCCGGCGCGGAAGTCGGCTCGGACCCTGTGGAAGGCAGCGGGGTCGCGTCAGGAGGCGCCCCGCCAGCGGCAGCAGCCGAAGCGATCGCGCGAACAATCGCCGGCGGGTCTGCAGACTTCACGGACGACATACCGTCGGCAAGGGCGGGAGCCGCGGACAGCGGCGTATGTTCGGCCGCATGAGCGAGACGCGCGTTGGCCGTTACGGTGACGATGTGCAATTCCGTATTGACTTTCGCCTGCAAGGACGCGTCTGCCGAGAGTACTTCGCCAAGCGCACGAACGACCGGGCCGGAATGCCAGCTGACTGGCATATCGGCCCACGCGCCAGCGTTCGGCACTATGACGCTATAGCTGGGCGGCACCACCTCTTCGATCGCCCGCAGCAGCGGCACTTCGTGTCCGCTCTTTCGCACGGTGTCGCCGAAACGCTCACTTCCGTCGACGACGACCTGCGCATCGGACGCATGCGCCACACCACAAACGAACCATGAGCCACTTAACGAGGCGGTGACGACGAGGCTGGCGGCCTGCTTGCACAGGCCTAGTCGTTTGCGCCGCCTGCTGCGCGAATGTCCTATGCATTCCAAATTGAATGACGCCACTAAAACTTCCACCCAAAAGTCAATTACACATCGAATCAACACAATTCGACGGTTCGTGTGAGTTTGAAATCAAATAAATTTCATGGCGAAATGTGCTAGCAAAATGTTCATGAATTTATACACAAATTATTTGTATATAAATACTAGCTTTCAAAATTCTTATATTTACCTATTGTTATCCGAAACACGCAAAGAGGTCATTTCGGTAAGAATGCAGATTCACTTCTTCGTCGAATACATCATGACTTATCTGCACACCTGCCGAACATCGAATCATATGAGGCACTCGCTACTTCTATATGACAGGATTTTTATTTTTCGTCAAACACTGGAAATATAACTTTTACCTCCTCATTCATTACCCCTCCCTCTTCTTTCTTTTCTCCTGTTCCTAATATTGATGCAAAAAAATGCATGTCGACACGGTAAATTCTCAAGAAATGTCGTTAGCGCCAATGTCGTACATGAGACGGTCAATCGAACATACCCAAGCCATGTCGCCATCTCACGGATTGTCAGCGAAGGTAACAAACCATCACAAACGCGCACTGGACTCCCGTTGCGATGCAAACATGCGCTCACTACCTAACGTTGCCCACTACACGACTCACCGATTCAGGAGCACGACATGTTTTCGACTATCTATTTCGCTGCATCGTCCGCCCTCGCATCAGACGACACGCCTTCGGACGTAGCTACCAAAGTCCTCAAAGGGCAGTTCGCGGAAGCAATTCATAGCGCCGGCCAGTACGCCGATAGCAACGACGATGATGCGCAGCCTGGCTATGCACAAATGCAGATTTATGGCGACCTTGAACTGATGCTCGGTCGCCATGAGGAAGCGGAGGAAACGTACCGGCGTGCCCAGAAGGCCATTCGTTCCGATCGCGACGCCCTGCGTATCGCGTCGTGCCGCAATACTGGCTGGCAAGCCTTCTTTCGCAATCGGTTCAACGTCGCGCTGAGTTGCTTCAAGCGCATCGGCGAGGAAAAAGCAGCCACGCCGCGCCAGCGTCTGGACAGCCTCGTTGGCGCAACGCTGGTGTCGTTCCATCTCGGCTGCGTGCAGGCCGCCTGTCATCGGCTGGCCGATCTGGCGTCGCTCGCCGCTGCGGACCACGATCGCCGCTGGACCTATCTAATCGAGGCGCTGCGCCGCGATCTCTTTACCCAGCATGAGTTGCATGGTTCGGAGCAACTCGCCGACCACATCTACTGGCGCTCGGTGATCGCAGAGTTCGACCACAAACAGGCGCCCACACGCGGCGACTTGACGGAAGTCACACCACTGCCGCTGCTCGCGAACCGCCTCGCGTACCTGTCCGAACTCGTCTCGCTCGCCACGGGCCATGCCGCGACAAGGGAAAATCTCACGAAATACACGAACTGGAGTCGAAAGGCGGGACTTGGCGATTACTATCGCAGCCTGTGCATCGAGATTACCCTTGCCGCTATCTCCGGGCACGCAACCCCCTTCGCGGAATCAATGCTCGACGCGTCGGGTGCGGCGGCGGCGCAAGGCGCACAACGTGCACGCTGGTATCTCGACTATCTGTACTGCCGCGCGAAGATCATGCAGCAGCAGATGCGCATGCACGAGTTTGCGCAGTTCTATGGTCGCTATGCGCTCGCATCAATCCAGCATGTGCGCGCGGACAGCGCGTGGATGCCGACCGTCGCCTCCGAAACCCCGCAGACGAGGCAAAACGCGCCGCACTCCGATGACGTCAGCGCCCGCCTCCCGGCGAAATATCGCCGCGCTTATCGCTACCTGATGGACAACCTCGATCAGAAGGATCTTTCGGTTCGCGAAGTGGCTTCCCATGTCGGCGTGACCGAGCGCGCGATGCAGATTGCGTTCAAGAATCATCTCGGGTTGTCGCCGAGCGAACTCATCCGCCGCCAGCGCATGGAGCGCATCCGCGACGATCTGCTCGACGACGATGCGCCGGTCACGAGTGTGATCGATGTCGCGAGAAAATGGGGCGTGCGTCATCGCTCGACACTGATTAACGGCTATCGCCGCGTATTTGACGAAGTTCCGTCGGAAACGATGAGCCGTTAATTATGGCGACACTTGGCCCTGTTGCGCCCGATCACGCCCCGCCCGCGCGATGCAATGCGCGTGGCCAGCGGCGCGCCCCTGCCGGCGGAGCTCCTTACGCCACAGTTCCGCGTAGCTTCGACTTTTTCCGGTCTCGAATCACTCACCATGCCGATGACATTCCGTACGCTCGCGCTGGCGCTCTCACTCTTCGCCATGAAGCCCGCGACAGCGCGAGCCGATTCCGACTGCTTTTCCGCGGCTGCGGCTTATCAGCATGTCAACCCTGTAGTGTTGCGAGCGATTGCCTGGCGTGAATCGCATGGAAACGCCAATGCGATTCACCGCAATGCGAACGGCTCGACCGACTACGGAATGATGCAGATCAACTCCATCCACCTGCCGACGCTTTCGCGTTACGGACTCTCCGCCGTCGACCTGATGAATCCATGCGCGAATATCTTCGTGGCCGCGTGGCATCTGCACAAGATGATAGTCAAGTACGGCAACACGTGGGCGGCCATTGGCGCTTACCACTCGGAGACGCCCGCCGAGCGCGATCGTTACGCACGCGCAATTCAGTCGATCGTCTGGCGGATCGACGCAGTCAAGCTCGGGAAATGATTGCCGCGACGTGTCGGGCATTGAGGTCGGTCGGAGAAAGTAGACGCCAACATTCCATAGAATTTGGGAACGGAGGCAAACATGAATCGAATCCGAAGGCTGTCTACAGAAAGGAATTCCGTGAAGAGGCCTCGAGGCTGTACGCCGTTCCTGATGTATTTGCGAACCGTCTTGCGATCCATACCGAGTCGAGCGGCGATGGCCGAGATACTCAGCCCCTGCCGGTGCAATTCCAGAATCGTCATCATGCAAGACGTCACGCTGGTTGGAATCGATCTGGGCAAGCACGTTCCACCTCCATGGACAGGACAGCAAAGGCAATGCTGTCTTCCGCAAAAAATTCAGCCGCAAGCAGATGATCGAGTTCTTCGCCACGTGCCGAGCTTGCACGGTTGTGATGGAGGCCTGCGCGGGCGCTCATCATCTCGCACGCAAGCTCGCAGAGCTAGGGCATACGGCCAGGCTGATATCGCCTCAATTCGTACGGCCATTTGTGAAGAGCAACAAGAGCGACTTCATCGATGCCGAGGCGATCTGCGAAGCGTCATCACGTCCGAGCATGCGGTTCGTGACGCCCCAAACCGAATCCCAACAGACCCTGTCCATCCTGCATCGGGTGCGCGAAGCAATGGTCAGTGACCGTGTTCGCACGACGAACCAGATGCATGCGTTTCTGCTTGAGTTCGGCATAAGTCTGCCCATAGGCACAGCGGTTATCAAGCGTCTATCGACGGTGCTAGCGGAGCATTCGTTGCCGCCGCGCCTTGTTTCAATCCTCGAGGAGTTGCACGCACACTATGTCTATCTGACTGACCGGATCAATAACCTCGATAAGGAAATGGCGCGTCAGCTCTGCGAAGACGATCGGGGCTCGTGTCTGCTGACCATGCCGGGCATCGGCCCTGTGACAGCTAGCCTGCTAACAGCGGAACTCGGGGACGGCAAGCAGTATTCGTGCGGACGCGACTTTGCGGCCTCCGTTGGCCTGGTTCCCCGACAGTACAGCACCGGCGGGCGCTCGAGTGGGGAGTATCTATCCGACGCTGACAGCGCGTTGTCAAAGCAGTTTCCTCTTCCACTCATTGACGCCTGCATGCGGAATTGCCCGAGGAGATCCTGATAGGCGTGAGCGCAGTATTGGGCCCCGCGATCCGTGTGATGGATCAGACCGGGTGCCAGGCGCTGCGATGCAACTGCACGGGACAGCGCCTGCATGACCAGATGCTTCGTCATGCGCACTCATGGCGTAGCCGACCAGCTCGCCACTAAACAGATCCTTCAGGCCGGCGAGGTACAGCCAGCCCTCGTCAGTCGCGATATATGTGATGTCACCGCACCAGGCCTGATTTGGCAAGGTACATGCCGCCAAGATATGGCTTGCTTTGGCCCATGTCCAAGTTGTGTGAGCGACTCCTAGTGAAAGGTTTCTTGCTCAACGCCAAAGTGAATATTCCCATTTCTTACCGCGGCATGAATGGCGTCCAGAAACTGTGAGGCCGCAAACGGAGTAAAGCGGATTCTTTCCTTTGTTTGTTGATCACTTGTTCTCGCCAAGTTGCAAAAAATCACATCCATTTCTCCGGACGGATGCAATGCTATCGAAACAGGGGACGATATCTCCATGCAAACCACAACAGTCTTATAGGTATCTGGCGTAATTTCGGCATCGGACACGGAACTCGGCTCCACATAGTATTGGTAACGGCCATAGTGAACAAAAGGAGAGAACACATCATCTGGCCAAACAAGGCTGATTATTTTCTTCTTTACCCCATCGACACGACTTAAGTAGCGAAGCATCAATTCATTTCACGAATTCATTCTTAAGCGTCGCCCTCCTCTTGCAATTCCCAACTTCTTTTTAGCGCGAGCTCATAGCCGATCTGGATGTCAGTCAGATGAGGACGCACTCGGCGGCGTTCAAGGCGAAGGTGGCGCTGGCCGCGGTCAAGGGCGAGCGCACACTGGCGGAACTGGCGCAGTAGTTCGACGTGCACCCAAACCAGATCACAGAATGGAAGCGGCAATTGCAGGAGCGCGCGGCGGACGTGTTCCACGCGGGCGGTGCGCCGTCGAACGAGCCACCGGTTGATCTGAGATCGCTGCACGCGAAAATCGGACAGCTGGCGCTGGAAAATGACTTTTTAAGTGGTGCGCTCGACAAGGGGGATTGCTGAGCGCAAAGAAATGATTGAGCGTACGCATGCGTTGCCGATTTCGCAGCAGGCCCGTCTCGTCGGCGTGGCGAGATCGAGCGTGTATTACCGGCCGCAACCGATGGGCGAAGCGGATCATTTGCTGATGCGCCGTATCGACGTACTGCATCTGGAATTTCCGTTTGCCGGGGCACGGATGCTGGCGCGCCCGCTGCGCCGGGAAGGCCATGCAGTGGGTCGCCGTCGCGTGCGCACGCTGATGAAGCGCATGGGCGTGGAGGCGCTGTACTGCAAGCCAAATACGAGTCGGCGCAACGCACAGCACAAGGTCTGGCCGTACCTGCTGTGCGGCATGAAGATCGACCGTGCCAACCAGGTGTGGGCACTCGCGATCGCATCAAGCTAAAGCTGGCAGGAATGAGCCCGGTGGCATACCGAACACACCGTCCAACTCTGCGGGGTCAGTTCAATTCGTTAAGTGGGCACGATACTGAACCGCCCCGGCTTTGTCGGAGACCGCCGAGTTTGGCGCTACGCCGCGCGAGCGGAGCGCACCAGCAAGCAAATCTGGCTCGCCTGGATTTGTTGACCGTGCCACAACCTTGATGCCGCATTCGGTCGAATCGTACGCAGGCGTTGTCGGCACATCGGTTGGCTGATGCTTACCGACTTCCTGCTGTCGCAACTGGCTCTTTCCTTCGAACTTCGGCATGAATTTTCTCCAATGAGAGCGATCTCATCCATTGCAGGGAATGAAGAGCGCCAGCGTTAGTTATCCATCGGTTATATGCGGCGCCACTGCCGTCCAAACGGCGACGGGATGGCATGGGCGGAATGCACCTGGGGACCAGCATTTTCACGGGTGCCGGTGGGACCTTGTTCGACCATGAGAAGTGCTGCGGCGAATAGTGCTCCTGCTACCGCTGCGACCTTGATCCGATTGCTCACGGTTTCACCTCCATAAAAAAGCAATGCCCCAGACCTCTTGCGAGGAATGGGGCTTGAAAGGCCGACCGCAGCCGGTTCAGTTGCAGGTTTTCGGGTGGCTCACGGCAAACGTCAGCACGCGACCGTCCGGACAGAGGATGAAGTCCCCCGGCTCGCTGCCCGGCTGGACGACCACGATTGACGGCTTTGCGTGTTCCGCGCGCACCTGTGGCTGATTCGAACAGGCGCACAGCGGCGAGCTACCGCCCGCAACGATAAGCAGCATCAGAAGATTTTGCATGGCATTCCTCAATGGAGTTAAACGAGGAACGCCCCTGCGGGGAGCGTTCCCCACAGGGTTAAAAGCTAATGAACGCTCAAACAGCGAGCGCTTCGACATCGATCACGGCGTCGGCTTCGGCGACGAGATCGGGTGTCTGCGAGATAAAAAACTCACGCTCGTACCCGCCCTGCTTCAGTACCTCGCGCTTCATCCGCATGAACTGCAACTTGCGCTCAGGATCGAGCGGGCCGTCCGATTCATCGCTGAAAAGCGTCTGGTACGGCTGGCCTGCATTGCCGGCCAGATACAGGGCGATACCGCGGGTGACGCACTCGTTGATCCAGACCTTCTGGCCGCCGGACATCACCGATATTGCCTTCGTGCTGTCGTTGTCGGCGTCGTGCACGAGAATTTCAAACCCCTCGCGCATTTCGCCACTGGCAAGCTCCCGTTGCGTGCGGATCTCGACCGTGAAGCGCGTGCCGTAACACGCGAGCAGCAGATCGTTCACCGTCTGCGTGAGCGCCGGGCCCGCGTCGTCGATCGTCAGGGCAATCACACCTTCGTTGCCCAGACCCTTCGCGAGCAGCTTCCAGCGTGCGATCTCATCGGAGATGCGGTTCGCGCGCGAGTGCGTCGCGTCGAAACCACCTAACTCCTTTTCGAGCGCATCGCATTCAGCCTGGCGCGTCGCCTGCGCACGGATCAATGCTTCGATCCGTGCGTCGGCCGCCGTCACCGCCTCACGTGTGGCGGCCAGTCGACGGTCGACGTCCGCGATCGCCGCGGTCACGTCGACCGCGGCAAGGCGAGCCAGCTCGGCATCGACTTCCTGACGCTGCAACGTGAGGCGCGTTGTCTCCGCCTCCCGGCGTTGACGCGCATCCCGCTCTTCCGCATCGAGTGTCTGCAGATCATTGCGGGCAGCGGCCAGTCCTTCGGCGGCCGCATCGAGCAGCGGCTTGCGCGCGGCGAGGTCGACGGCTTTCTGCAGGTCCTGACGTGCTCTCGCGAGCGCGTCATTCACCGCTTTCAGCTCGACCCGCTTTGCCGCCAGCTGCTGCACCTGTGGCTCCAGCTGGTCCGCCTGTGCGCGCTGTGTACGAAAACTCTCGCGCAACGACTGCAGCGACACACGGTGCTCGACCGCTTTTGCACCAGCTTCCCGACCCTGTGCAAGCAGAGGACATGTGTTGTGCATCTCATGGCCTGCGCATGGCACGGAATCGACGACTGCGGCCTGCGCCTCCAGCGTACGAAGCAGCGTCAGCTTCGACGTCCCGTCCGATTCGAGCCCTTTCAGGCCTGAGGTCAACGAGGTGAGCGTCAACCGCTTCTGCTCCAGATCGGCGATCAAAGCCTGCAACGGTTCGACTTTCGCCTCTGCGCTACCAATACGCATCTGCGCATCGTCGCGCGCGGCCGCTGCACCGTTGATGGCATCGCGCTGTCCGAGCGTCGTCTCATGCTTCGAGACGGCCTCGTTCAGCGCCCGACGCCGTTGGGCGATGCGCTGGTCCAGCGCTTTCACATCATTGGCGTTTGCCTGCAGTGCCGCGTTGAGCTCGGTGCGCCGGACGGTGAGGTCCCGCACGCGCGCCGCGGTGCTGGCGTTTTCAGCCTGCTTCGCGACAAGCGCCGCGCGCTGCTGCATCAGGTTCGCCACATCAGACTGGCGCGTGTCGCGATCCTTGCGGGTCGCGGCGAGCGCTTCATCATCTGGGGCGATTTCCCGAACGGTCTGCACAAGACGCTCGCGCTTGCCACTGAATGCGGCAAGCTGCTGCTGCACGCCATCGAGCGCACGGCCAAGCACCTTCGCGACGTCCCCCGCCTTCGTGGACAGCGCACGCAGGTGATCAATCTTCAGCAGTTCCGCGAGCAGCCCCTTGATCTCGCTTGCGCCATAGGACGCAAGCGGGCGACGGTTCTGTGCAGAAAACACGCTGGTAAAGAACGTTTCGAGCGTGCCGCAGATTGCCTCGACGCAGCGGTCGTACGTCTCCGCCTTGCCGTCTGCGACGGTGCCATCGGGCAGCACCACAGGTTGCCATGTGCCGTCCGCCGTGCGGTATAGAAGAAAATAGTCCGCCTTGCCTGTCTTGCCCGGCTTGCGGAAGGCGAACGACGAGCGATATCGCACCCCGCCGTGCTCCCATTCAAACTCCTTCAGCGCCTGGGCACCACAGACGTGGTCCCAGTACGAGAAGGCGTCGACCGAGAGCTTCGCTGCACGGGACGGCATGATCCGGTACGGATGCAGGTTGTCCATAATCGTCGACTTGCCGGCTCCGTTCGGGCCGGTGAGCGCGATCAGGCCGCCAGGCAGTGATTCGAGATCGAGCGTCACGCTGTCGCGCTTCATCCCGTCCCGAACGCCATAGAAGCCTTCGAGGGTCAGTTTCAGTGGGCGCATGACGGTGTCTCCGGCATCGGCGAGTCGAACAGATAGTCCGACGGCAGCCAGGGGGCGTCGTCATCGTCAGCGAGCATCCTGCCGAGCAGCGGGTGGGGTTGCGGCGCCGGTGGAACCAGCGAGCCGTCCAGAGCCTGTTCAACGAAGGTGCAGTTCGCGCGAAACTCCTGCCCGACCTGCCTGAGCAATGCATCCCAGCCATTGCAGCCGGTCAGCGCGCGCAACTCGCGGTCGGACCACTGGCTCGCATAACCCGTGTTGAACGACCACAGCAGGTTTTGCGTCTGCACATCAGGCACGACGGCCAGTTCCGGGTTGCCGGCGTCGACTGTGGAGCCGAGAACGAGAAAGCAGCCTTTCTGCGCAATGACAGCACCGCGATCGGCGCCGAACGGCTGATGGAAGATGCCGGCGGTAAAGCCCGCATGCTTCACGAGCAGCTGCTGCAGGTCGCGCACCGGCATCGATGCGGCGAAATGCCGGATCCAGGCCGGACCGGCGGGATAAAGGCCAAACATGATCACACTCCGTAAAAAAGGGCGGAGTGCGTCCCCTCGCGGGGATGTCTCCCCGCCAGGGTCAAAGAAAGGATGGATGCAGCAATCGATGCGTCAATGACGCGGTCGAACCTCTGTTCCGGCAGTCTGCGCAGCGCGCGAGACTCCCGGAACAATGGTATGGACGCCTCCCACACCGTAACGTTATTTGATCGATCGAGAACCCGAAAAGGCAAAAGAGAAGCGGGATCAGTCGTGTCAATACCTAAGCCTTGCGCGATCATGCGGATTCCACCTGCCAAACCGGAGGGTTTGCAAATGAAGCTCATGCCTGTCGGAATCGACATTGCCAAGAATTTGTTCCAGGTGCATCACGTGGATGACCAAACCGGCGAAATCGTGAACAAGCCGATCAAGCGTGCAAAACTTCTCGAATATTTTGCAAATCGCACGCCATGTCTGATTGGTATGGAGGCATGTGGAGGAGCCCATCACTGGGCCCGACAGCTCATAGCAATGGGACACCAAATAAAGCTCATGCGAGGCGAATACGTGAAGGCTTTCAACATCCGCAATAAGAACGATGCAGCTGATGCGCAGGCAATCTGGCTCGCGGTACAGCAGCCCACAAAAGCTGTCGCCGTCAAAACGGAAATTCAGCAGGCTATGCTGTCACTTCACCGCATGCGTTCGCAGCTGGTGAAATTTCGAACCATGCAGATCAACAGTCTTCGCGGACTGCTCACCGAGTATGGCGAAGTCATGCCGGTCGGTCGAGCTTCTCTCGATAGAGCAACGCCGACGGTTCTCGCCCGTTTTGGCTGAGCGTCTACCCGCGGTCCTGATCGACACCTTGCGCGAACAATGGAACAACCTTTCGAAGCTCGACGAACAGATAGCTGCGATAGAGAGGCGAATGCTCGAATGGAAAAAGCAAGATCGGGCAGTACGCGCGATCAGCGAGATTCCCGGCGTCGGCCTCCTCACTGCAACGGCAGCTGTGGCGATTGTCGGCGACGCAAAGACCTTTCGATCTGGCCGCGAGTTCGCCGCATGGGCGGGCTTGGTGCCAAAACAGACTGGGTCCGGAGGAAAAGTCGATTTGCATGGGATCAGTAAGCGCGGCGTTACGCACTTGCGGACGTTGCTTGTACACGGAGCCCGCAGCGTGGTCACGAAAGCCCGGAAGTCCGATCCATGGATCCAAGACCTCCGCTTGCGACGGCCGATGAATGTCGTGATCGTGGCACTGGCGAACAAGATGGCCCGAATCATCTGGGCCATACTCGCGCACGATAAGTCGGAGGCCAAGCGGTCTTAGGAAGACAAAACATTCTACCAACTCCTTGGCTCACAGAACGACATGGCTACGATCCGACTTGACGGATTAGCAGTTCAACGGTTGCGCTGGCAATCGAGTGTTATGGCAAAACAGGTCGGACCGGGACTCACCAAACCTGGACAGCCGTTCGAGCTCAAAAGCTGGCCGGAACAATGAGGCGTGAGTCAGCGGAATCCATAGGGGCCCGCAGCTAGAACTCCGGCTGCTACAAAGGCCGGATATACAGGTGCAACCCGTTTCTGTCGCGTCGATCACTCGAAATCCTGTGCAAATCGGGAGGCGTCCATATACACGGCTGTGTTCCGCCTGAGAGCGCCATACTGGCCGCTCTCACGAAGGCGGCTTACGCCGCAAAAAGATCGTCCGTCAGCCAGGACAGCGAGGGCGAAGCAGTCGGTGCGTCAACGGACACCGAGGCTGCTGGTTCCGGCATCGAAGGCTGGTCGGCAGACACATCGCCGGCAACCGCGAGCGCTAGCGACCGTGTGTCGGACGCCAGATCGATACGCGACAGAACCGCAGCTGCTATTGCTTCGGCATCCCCGGAATCGAGCAGTTGCAGACGCTCGACGACGGCTTCCGCCTCGACATTCACAAGCTCACACCAGCGCGCGACCTTGCCCTGCACCGTGCTCTCGAGACTGATACCCTGTGCACGGCTTCGCACCACCGGCAGCACACGCCCCTCAAGCTTCAGGCCACCAGCCAGGGCAAACATCGCGTCGATCGCACCGCGGTCGACAAGCTGCCTGTGCTCCTCGTCGACCTGCCAGCGCACGCGCACGAACTTGTCATGCGCATCCGCCGCAAGCACGGCGAGCCGATCCATGTCGGGCGGCCCGTCGAACTCGATGCTGATCATCTGCCGCGAAGGCGTCGGAACCAGGACCGAATCGGCGACATCCGTCTGCACGTCCCACATCAGGTAGCCCTTGTCGCCCTCCTCACCGTAGTGGAACCGGCCGATCGAGCCCGGGTAGGCGATACGCCTGCCCTCGCGCTCCCAGTGCTGATGCTTGTGGATATGCCCGAGCATGAACGCGCTGCATTGCGCATCGAACAGCGCGCCGAGCGAAAACTCATGATCGAAACCGGCCATCGTGACGCCGTGTTCGGTCGAGCAGCCGTTCACTGTTCCGTGCGACACGCCCACCGTTGCGATGCCAGCGGCGCGCAGTTCAAGGTTCACGCGGCCGGCGGCCGCAAGATACGTCGCGAGCACATCGCCAAGTTCTGTTCCGGCCGCGACCGCGCCCACGCTGGCTGCAAGGCTTCCCTTGTTGACCGTTGGCAGGCACGTGAATACGACGCTCGGGCGCATGTCGCGCACCTGCTCGAGTTCGGGCGGCGAAAACACCGGTCCCTCAGACGCGAAGAACCGGTCATCGACGAGCGCCACCTGCTGTACGCGGTCCGCAATGAACACGTGATACGACTCGCCCATCAAGGAGAAATTGCTCAACGTGCCGGGCGGTTCGTGCGAGAACGTGCCCTGCAGCATCAGGACAGGCATGTCTTCAGCGAGACGGTGAATACGCCGCGCAAGCGCGTTCAGCGCCGGCGAATGCGCATCGAGCCGATGATCGGTCGAGTCGCCCGATATCACCGCAACGCATGCCTCGCGTCGCACGGCATCGTCAACGGCAAAGGCGAAGCAGCGATCCGCTTCGGCCAGACGCTCTGGCGAGTAATGCAGGTCAGAAAAATGTGCGATCTTCAAGATTCGCCTCCATAAAAGCAGAAAGGCCGCCCGCGGGCAGCCATTCGTCGTTGGACGCCCTCGCGAGCGGCGGAAAAATCAGGTGGTTGAAAGTGCGTCACGCACCCGCATCAGCGTCTTGCCGAGCAGGTTCATGCCGCGCCAGTGGCGAGGATCCCCAATGCGCGAATCGAACTCGCCAATGCCGACACCCCAGATGAGGTCATAGGGGCTCGCCTCGACCAGTTGCGTCGGCGCAGTGGACAGCAGGATCGAGCGGATACCCGGGTTCTGCGCGAACTTCTCGCGACAGCCGACATAGACGATCGACTCGCGACGGGTCTCCCATATCGCAAGATCGAAACCCGAGACCTGACGGCCGATCGCCTTCTGGGTCATCGGGTCACGCGCATCGAGAATCTTCTGCGCTGCATCGTCATCGTTGAAAAGCTTCGCCTTCGCGAACATCATGAACTGCTCAACGCTCGTGAAGGTCACATCGTGATAGACGAACTGGCAGGGATGCCAGTTGCTGAGTACATCGTCCGCGCCGAAAAACGCGGTGATATTGCCGATTTTCCTCATCGGACGAGTTCCTTAAAAAGAGATGGCCGCCGTAGCGGGCTCGTTTCGATGCGCAGGTACGCTGTCGAAAACACTTGAGCAAGCCGCCTTGCTGAAATGTTCTCGTGGAAGGAAGGAACGCCAGCCCCTGAGGGCTGGGTTCCGGATGCATCGCTACGTTAGTCGCCAAACAGCACGGCCTGCGTCGCTGCATTGATTTCATCGTTGAGCTTTGCTGGATCGCTCAGACCCTGCGTCAACCTCTCGTTCATGCCGTCGACATCTCTTGCACGATCGGTCCAGCCACGGCCGTACGTCGTGTGCGCAAAGACGCGGAAGCCCTGCTGGCGATCTTCGGCATTGAGTCCAAGCCGTTGCAGCAGATCGGACATGCGGTGAAGCTTCGCGTCGTGCGACTCCGGCTGTGTGCCCGTACCGCTGTCGACAAGATCCGCCATCACCTTCTGCATCAGCGGGCCCGATGTGGCTTGCGACTGCCCCGCAGGTTCTGGAGAACCACCGGTGCTGTCGTGCGTATCGACGTCAGCCTGTGCATCGTCGGGATGCAATGCGTGCACGTTGCCGCCCGCTTCGATCAACGCCACTGCAGCGTTAGCCGACTCGAGTGCCGGCGCCGGATCTTCGGCACCGTCGAGCAGCGCGCCGATATCGATCTCAGCGTCGAGAACCGTGAGCATCTGCTTCTGTCGCACCGCTTCGCCGCCTTCGTTGATACGGGTGATATCGAACTCGCGCTTGGAGAGCATGAAGCGCGTACCGGTCAGCTTGCCGCGCGCGAGCACGACGGTCTGCATCGCGGCATACGCCTTCTGCAGCACATAGATCGAGTTGGTCGGCAGCTCGATGAGACCCAGGCCCTTGATGTCCGGTACCGCGAAGATAAAGCTCGCGGACAGGTTGCACTGGCGCGACTGGTACTGCGGACATTGCTCGGGGTCGCACACGCCATCGGGAATCGAATCGTCCTGCCGGAAAATCACCGTGCGACCACCGAAGTTGCGTGTTGCGCGCTGCGCACGCGGATCGCGCTCGACCTTCGCGTACGTCTTGCAGTAACGCGTGCCGTCGGGGCCATACTCCGAGAAATACTTGCGACCCGTCGCGCCCCACGCAGCCATCTGGTTGGGCAGATTGCTCATCCAGTCGTTAAACGCGAACAGCACTGGAAAACGATAGAGCTTCAACCCGTCGCCGCGATCTTCGCCATACAGCCGCAGAATCTCGTCGGCAACCTCCGGGTTCGTGAAGTCGGAACGGCGACACGTGAAATACGGCACGTTCTTCGGCACCAGTGGATCCCTGATTCTGCACTGTGACTCGATCACTTTCGCGATGTCGTCAAACGACGATCCTGCAGCGACCATCGTCTCGTACAGGTTCACGGCCTTTGCGTTCTCACGCGCACTGGACTTGAGCACCTTGATGCCGGGCCGGATGCGACCAATGGTCGGCGGGCGCATGGCGCGCTCTTCAACGATGCTGCGGGGTGCAGCATCGGACAACGTCATTACAGCGGTCATTGGACATTACCTCGCAGAATGAAAATGGCTGCCGTGCGCATCTGGTCTGCAGACTGCTGCAGGCCGTTTGCGACCGCGTATCCGCGGTTCGTGGCAACGTGTGAAAGAAAAACGCGACGCTGGTCGTCGGCGAGCATTGCAACCGTCGCGACCTCGCACCGTTCACGCCACGCCGGCGAGCCGGTGTCGGCCGCCTCGCGTTCGTGCTCGAGCCGGTTACGGATCGTCTGGGCAATACGCTCGTCAAGATGGTCGGGAAGCACGGATACCTCCGGTTAAGAAAGACAGGGGACGAAAAAAAAAGCGCGTCCCGGGTCAGGAACGCGCTTTTCTGGATTCGACTGGAAATGACCCGGGCGCCACGTCCCTTCCGGGGACGTGGCGCTCAGGGAGCCGCAAGGCTCAGATACGAGGGCGGGAGATCGCCCTCGCGCAGCATGGTCACGCTGCGCAACAGCCCATTTTCGGGAAATACATTCCGCCGCAGGATCACGGATCAGTCCACTACGATCGTTTTACCCGGATGGGTCTGGAGAGAGACACCCGAATATCCGGGCTCAAACGATGCCACGGCGCGTGAAGCAGCCGGTGGCGAGTTTTATGACTGAAAGATGGGGAGCGCGGGCGAGGCGCTCATCAGCAGAAGATTCCACACCAGTAGCCAGCTGGTCGGAGCATGCGCGATGGCACGGCTTGGTACAGAAGACGGACTCCAGGCTACAGAGTCGAGGTCGATGCGTCAGTGACGCCGGGAATGGATTCAGTATTGCGTAAAAAACCGGGTACGGGCACCGGAAAGCTCCTGAATTCAGCGTAGCTTTCGGGTCAACCTGTGTGCGGTAGTTCACACACAATGATCGGGAGAGAGACCTACACCCGAAAAATCATGTCCGCCGTTCTTGAACTCCCGTCCGACCCGGAGCGCGAGACGCCACCCGGCGATTCACGTCCCGAACTCACGATAGCCGCCCCAACGCATGATGCCGGCGATGCGCCGTCGCCTGCCGACAATGCACCTTACGCTACAGCCACGGGCCTCAAGCCCATCGAGCGGCTCACGAGCGACTCGCGCATTGCACGCATCATCCCGGACTCCGACGCCAGCACGCTGCTCGAGTACTGCTCGCTCTTTGCGCGCACGTTCATCCGGTCGGACTATAACTTCTGCGCAGCGAAGGTAACCGTCGCGCGCGGCGGCAAGGTCAAGGCGCTGGACAAGGCTTTTCGCGAAGCCGACAGCTGGCTCTCGAAGGCGATCGCCTGGGTTGAGAAACATAACGCCCGCCCGCTGGTGCTGCCACGTGAATCAATCGAACTGAAGGTGACCCACCCTCTCGCCGGACGGCTTGTGCGCTGCCTCACGCAATACGACCGGCTGTTCGCGAGCTCGCTGGAGGCGTTGCTGTCCGGAAAGATCGAGACGGAAGGCCGCGAAAACATTCTGGCCAACGCGGAAAAGCGTATCAGGCACATCGTCTTCGTCTGCGCGCCTGACAACGACGAGTTCGACTTTGACGGCACGCGACTCGAGCAGTGACCGCCTTGCACGTCTGCGGCCAGATCACAACCCGGAGGAACGGAACACATGGATTTACGAGAAATCCAGGCGTTGCACGCCCATTACGCGACGCAGCCTGTCACGATCGATATCGCCGGACACGTTGCGTCGATGCCTAGCCTTCCGACGCCTGATGATGCGCGCGATCGGCACGCAGTGTTCGGGAACGTGCGGCGGATCGCACGGCCAGTGTCGATCGGTCTTGCCGTTGGCGCCCTCGCAGTCGGCACGGCGCTGGGCGCATACCACCTTTACCAGCTGATCCACCCTCCGGCACCGCTGATTGCAGCCGCAAAGAAAGTAGCAGCCGTCCCCGTACGACCGCCGGCTCCCGCAACCCGACAGGATCAGCCAATCGACGTTGCACCAGCGCGGCCGCTGACCTCGCGTGATCTCGACAGTGGACTGGCCGCGCCCCGATCGGCTCTGTCGAGTATCGATACTCGACAGCTCTCTCCGGCGATCGACGCGCGCCCGGGTGAGCAGCGCGCGGCAAGCACGACCACGCAACCTGCCCTGGCAAGCGCCGCCGCATCGCCAATTCATGCGGCGCACACCCCGGCGTCGTCGGTGTCCGCGCCCGCACCCGCGCCTACGCTCCAGGCCACGCCGGTCGCCGTGCCTGAACCGACTGAAGTCCGGCGCACACCTGAGGTGGCGGCGACAGCGATCCCGGCGTCAGTCGCGGTCAGGCCCGCGGAGAAGACGATCCGTCATCCGGTGCACCATCGCGCGGCCGAACCGGTGACCGAAAGAACCGCTGGAGCATCTTCGCCGGCACTCGAAGCGACAAAACCCTCAACGCCCGCCGGCAAGTCCGGCGACGTTCAGCTCTTCTAGGAGAATCCAGTGAAATCACAATCGCTCAGTGTGACGCTGCTCGCCACCGGCGCGACGATCCATGGTGACCTGATCCTCGACCACGGCCTGAGCACATTCGGGATCGTCGACGGCAACCTGATTGCGAACGCGGGGCTGCTGCATGTCGGCCTTGGCGGCATGGTCAAAGGCATGGTGCAAGGAGAACACGTGCGCATCGACGGCTCCGTCGAAGGCGACGTCCATGCACGGGCGACGCTCGAGATCAACGGCCGCGTGAAGGGAAACATCTTCTATTGCGGCACGATCCGCCTGGGGCCACGGGCGGCGATTGACGGTCAGCTCAAGCGTGTCGCGAGGGAACTGACGATCGAGGCGCCCGCGGCCAGCGGCGAAACGAGGCTTGAGCCGCCTGCACGTGAACATGGAGAGTCTGTGTCCGTCGGAAGTCCTGTCTCGAACGTACAGCATCTGCCGCGTACCGCGGTCAACGATTAAGGAGAGTGCCATGCAATTGTCCGCCCGGCCTACGCCGGTTGTGTTTCGCATTGCGTTCGCGCAAATGGTCTGGTATGCGAGTCTTGGCGCCGGGCTTTACAGCTTGTGGTCGATCGTCCCGTTCCTTGGCGGCAAAACCGATTCCTGGCTGCTTACCCTGGCTCACCGGGTAGCAGCACTAATGGTGAAGGTGATATCGCCAGGCAACACCGCCGATCTGTGGCAATTGATGCTCATGTCGTTCGATGCTTATCTCTTCGGCGCGATGTTCCTGCTCCTTGCCGCCATACTTGTCTGGCAGGCTGGCCTGGAGATCTCGTCGGCCGTATGGAAGGAGAGCGACGAGTCTGAATGGGGGCTTTTCCTCCCTCGCCTGCTCGCTTACTTCGGATACGGAAAGCGCGCTCGATATGTCCCTGCAGGACGTTCGAACGAATCTGACGGTCGCAGCGTCACCTGAACCGGTGCGTCGCAGAAACCGGACTGAGTTCCACCAGCCTGTCCCAGACACAAAGGAACAACAATTCATGAACAAACGCACCTGGCTTGCAGCATCATTTCTGGCCGCTGCTTTTTCGGCTCACGCAGACATTACTGCTTCGGCCCACACATTGAAGATCGAGTGGTTCAAGGACGGCCGCATGCTCGTCACGGGCATTGAGGTCACACCGGATGCCCTCGGACAGTTGAAGCCCTATGCCATGCAGTCGGGGAACACCACCGGTTATGCAACATGCACGGTCGATTCGAATGGCCGCAAGCTGACGAGTCACGAAGCGTTCGCTGGCGTCATGCTCGTGGTGAAGCCGACGTCGATCGACGGCTCGACCATTCACGTACTCGTGTCTGCCTCCGACACCGTGGTCACGGGGAAGCATGAAACGGGGAGCGCGGACTGCCCGTCGGAAGTCGTGGATATTTCCGGGCCGCAGCGACTGGACATCCCGGTCGTTCTTAAGGATAGCGAAACCACCGACGTGCCGCTCAACGATCCGCGGTACCGGTTGCGCATCACGACGAATCGCGAATAACGGGCGCCGGCACGGCCCATGAGGCAGTTCAACGTTTAAGGACTTCATATGCAGCCTGAGCATCTTTGGAACATGCTGGTTGGAACCGTAACCATTGAGCCCGGTTCGACGAGTGACGCCCCGACCAGGGTCTCACGGCGTCCCATGCCGCGGCGGCTGGCTGAACTGCTCGCCGTGCCCGACGAGCAGTGGACGATCGGAGACCGCGCGCTCGTCAGCAGCATTCGTGACCTGGCGGGGGTTCTCATGCGAGGCCCACTTCTGGATAGCGAAGCTGCCGGGCTCGGCATCGGTTTGGCGTGACGAAGGAACTGCTGGTGTCCCTCGCTGCATTCGCGCCAGCTGTCGCCGATGACGCTGCAGGAGACAGCGGGCGTTCCGCGCCGGACATGCGCGACGTTATGCTTTCGAGTCTGCGTATTCTTTAGCTCGCGTCGGTTTCCGATTCAACGACGAATCTCGACACTGCGTGCTTTCTGATGCTCGTCATAACGAGGCTCTCACGCGCGCGGGTCATCGCGACATAGAAAAGCCGTCGCTCCTCGGATTCCGGGCTCTTGTCGTCGGGCACGACACCCTCCTCCGCCCGCGCGATCCATACGTGATCCCACTCCAGCCCTTTCGAACTGTGCATCGTCGTGAGAATTAACGCGCCGGGAACAGGCTTGTTGTTGTCGCGTTTGAGAAACTCGATACGCTCGGTGAACAGGCCGTTAAGCCGCGAAACGACATCGTATGTCGCCTGGATGGCGCGGATCGCGGCTTCGGTCTTCGCACAGGACAGCATCCACTCGCGCACGCCCTCGAGGGCCAGCGAATAGAACTGGCGGCCGCACAACTCCTTCCACTCCGCGAGGCGCTTCATGAAATTGCGATAGGCCGTCGCGGTTTCGTCAGTCAGCCCGAGCGCGACGAGGTCTTTCTTCTGCTTTTGCACAAGCGTCGGGCCCATCGCGAGGTGAAGGGTCCCGAGGTCACCTGAACTCATGCCCATGTGCGCGAGCACCGCGTCCAGCCCGTTGTCTTTCGCGCCCTGCACGACCTCGAGCAGATTGCACAGCAGCGCGCCTTGAGGCCGGTTCAGGACTGAATACCCGGAGGCGCGAAAATAGGACAAGCCGTGCGACCGGCAGACGGCTTCGAACGCATCCAGAATGCGGTTGGTGCGCGCGAGAACCGCGCACGACTGGCCGGCCGCGAGCCGCGCCTGCATGGCCTCAACGGCGGCCACCGCATCGGTATATTCATCCTCGAAGCGAAGGCTGGAGACCACACCGCCCTGTCCACGCTCCGCGCGCAGCAGCTTCGAGATCCGGTCGACGTTGTTGCGGATAACGCGGTCGGCCGCGGCAAGGATCTCGTCGCGGCACCGGTAGTTGCTGCCGAGCACCACGCGCTGCGCCTCGAAGGTCGACGCGAAACTTTCCATGCCGCGCACACCGAGCGCCGAGCGGAATCCATAGATGCTCTGATCGTCGTCGCCGACGACGGTGACGGTCGCGCCGGCGCGGGCATGCAGCTCCACCCACCGATACTGCAGTGGGTCGGTATCCTGAAACTCGTCGACAAGCAGATCGGTGACTGCATACGGTTCGATATCGCCCGACTCCATGCCTGCAACGGAGAGTCTCAGCATGTCCTGGAAGTCGATCTTGCCATTGCGCGCGAGCGCTTCCTGATACGCGTGGTAGACGTCTGCCTCGGTCGTGCCTGCCTCGACACGACCAAAGTCGGTCTTGATCCGCTCGATAAGCGATATGACGTCTTCAACCTTCCATTTCAGGCCCCGCTCGGCCAGCACGCGTGCAATCAGGCCGGAGCGATCGCCGTCGGATGCGATGTCCCGCCGCTGCCCGCTCGCGCCGCCGAGTTGCCTGAACGCAAGCGAGTGGAAGGTGCCGGCGAGCAGCCTGCGCTTTGCATCGGCGCCAGCAAGCGACAGGATGCGATCACGCAGCTCGGTGGCTGCATCCTTGCTGAACGTAACGGCACCGACGATGGAATCTGGACGGGATAGCAGCCAGGCGGCCTTGACCGCAATCGTCTTCGTCTTGCCTGCGCCCGGGCAGGCGATCGCCAGGCAGGGCCGGCGAGATTCGACGACCTCGCGCTGCTGCGGGTTCAGTCCCTCGAGCATCGATATCCGACTCACGCCGAAAAGTTGCGGTCGGGCGGCGTGACTTCCGTGATGGTTCGCCCCGACCCGATGTCGGTTAGAAGCCAATGCCCACTGGAAAGCGGCGTCGCTCTTGCGCCCGGATATTGCCCTTCCAGCCGCGCCTTCGTCTGTTCACGTTTCGCCGACTCGTCGCTCCGGCGCTTTTCGGCTGCCCTTTCGCGATGGGCAAGCAGAATCGCTATCAGCGCCAGGATGGCCAGCAAAATCAGTGTCGCTTCCCACCATGGCAAGGTCAGACCGAGCCGGCGAGCGCCTGCTTCAACGGCAGTTCCGGCAAGCGCCACGAAAATGACGAAGCAACCTGCGATAGCTCCAGTTTCGTTGTGGCTGAACATGATTCCCTGTTCGATCAGATAGCGCGATCAGAAGCGGCCGCCTACCGGCCGCGCACAGTGGTCATCAAACGCAGATGGGTCATGTAGCCGCGCACGCCGACCGGATGGAATTTGCGCAGAAAGCGCGAGGTTTCCTCGTCCATGTCCGACTGGTCGCGGATGCCGTTCCAGACAAGGAAATCGAAGTTGTCCATCACGCGATCGAATTTGAGCAGCAGCGACAGCAGCCGCATCGAAAATCGGGAATACGCTTCGACCTCGATATTGAGCGATGGCAGCGTGACCGTCGGAACGAACACGATCTCGCCGCGGCCCACCATTTCAGCCTGCGTACGCTCACGGAATCCACCCGCGACGTCCAGCTGCTCGTCGACGTATGCTTCAAGGTCCCCGACCTGCTTTTCGAACCAGTCGGTCACCATGCCCTGGTCGTGCGCCCCGAATGTCGAGCGACCAAAGCGCTGCATGTTGATGCTCATGCGGTTCAGGTACGGCCACCACTGTTCAAACAGCGGCTTCAGGCGAGTGTGGTTCAGGCGCACGGTAGCCTTCACGACCGCGGCGCCCGAGAGTTGACGTTCCACCAACTGCCGGCCGATTTCGCGTCGGCGCTGAACGATTGCCGCACGCTCGGCAGGCGGCAGCTCGTGGAAGAACTTGCGGGTGCGCGCAACCTGTTCACGCTTTTCTGCGGCTTCCTGCTCGGAGATCATCCCTTCACGCTGAAGCGTCGCGGCGTCCGATTCCATTTCCGACAGCTCGCGCTCGATCTCACCGTCATCGGCACCGTCCGTGACGAGTGCCGCGCCGGTCGGTGCCAGTGCGTGGCTGACGTGTTCCGGCGCCATCTCGCTCGACGCGTTCGTTTCTTCGTTGGTTGCGGTGCTCAATCTGTCGCTCCTCTAGGTAGTGCGCGGGTCGCGCGGCTTGACCTATTGTTACGAGGAGGGCAAGGAGTGTGGAACTGAAAGAGGGGTTATTTGCGGAGCCTTTTTCGATCCGGTAGGACTAGAAAAAGGCAAGACGGGCCATCCGCGCGGCGCAATGATCTGTCTCGCGACAATGACGGTGGCCGTCAACCAGTTGACGGCCTTAACCCGAAAAGAGAATGGTTTTCGTCGAGCTTTCCACCAGGCAAGGGCCTGTTATTGCCAGGAAGACGAGGCCTTCCAGATCAGCATGCCCAGACATGCCGTGACCGCAATCCAGTACGGCGCGAGCACCGGGACCGGCGCGATGAGAACGGCGAATGCGACGCCGAACACGAGCAGAATGCCGTGTCCCGCCAGATGGAAGGAGAGCGGGCGCGCGAAGCCGGCCGCCGACGCCCTGATCTTGCGGCGCATCGATCCATCGATGAACGCCGCGCAACAGAAGACAACGGTGCCGAAGAGCCAGACCTTCATTACCGTTGCGCGATACACCGCCCGGTAGATGAGCAGCCAGAAATTTCGCACCCAGGTATGCGCGAAAGTGGTCACGCCCCCGTCGTTAAGACCTTTGGACCGTGTTGCATCGATCGTGGCCAGCATCACGCCGGAGTCAACGAATGCATGCCGGAAGAGCGCATTCGTGTGATCGACCGCCTGCGCGGCGCGGTCATTGCCGAGAACCGAAGCGACCGAGTCTGCTTCGTTTGCCGGGATTTCGAATAGCGAGCGGTCAGGAATCGCCGGCATCACGAATACCGCGAGCAACGGCACGATGAAGAACCACAGGCGAACGTGCGCGACGAACCGGCTACTGGCCATACTGGTGTATCCCGAACTCGTACGCAGCTAACGCAAACCGGGAAAACATGTAGCCGAAGAACGCCAGCAGCCCGAGCAGCCCGACATAAAAGTGGACTGGACGCCGGCTGACGAACAGCGCGAGGCCGTACGCCATGGCGCCACCGCCGCGCTCAAGGTCTGCCGGCGCGGGCGCATCGATCTCGTCCTGTGCACGCGCCGTCGACAGCGCGCGGCGCGCCAGATCGGCATCAACCCGCGACAGCTTCGCTATCAGCCAGATGGTCAGCGACATCGTAGTCCTCGAAGTAAAGACGGAAGTTTTCGCCGGTCAATGCACGCGCGGCAAGCTGGAATGCCGCAGAACGCTGTGTGATCCGCTCCGGACAGCGCTCGTCGAACATCCCGACAGCCAGATCCTGATGGCGAGCCTCGAATGCGGTAACGGACTCGAGCATCGGCGACCAGACGTGATATTTCTCGCCGTCACGTGCGACATAGCGACGGGCATAGAGCAGCCACGCCGGCGCGAAAAGTCCCCGCATGAAGGCAACGTGCGATTCAGTAGACTTGCGAGCCTTTTTGAAGCTCGCCAGAGCACTATCGAGCATCTCCTTGACCAGGGGCTCGGCCTCACCCATGAAGCGCTCGCCAATGAAATCCGACACGCGCGCGCAGCACAGTTCGAGCTCGGGCGCGAGCGTGAAAACCGGGATCAGGCGGGCCGAGAGCTTGTGGTCGCGGATGACCTTCTTGAAGACAGCAGACATTGGTTATTTTTATCCTTGGAGGATGGGAATACGACCCTGGTACACCGCACCGCCAGAAATCCGCATGAAGTACTGCAGGTTCGGTAGTCTGTGTATCAGGTCAACTGGAATCAAAGGAACCTTTTCAAGTTGCAGCGACCGCGACACCGAACCGGTGAATTCACCGAGATGGGCCTCGCTGCCGGTACTCGTGCTACCGCTCATCACCAGATTGCGGATCGCCGTCTCACCGACCTTGTCGGAGAACCACTTCGCCGTGTCGCTGTCTTCCAAGCGTAGGACGATCTGGTTGTTCAGGTTGCCCAAAACCTGCAGCATTTTGGCGGCATTGCCGAGCTTCGCTTCGAGGTCCGCGCGCGCCTGGAATGCGACGAACGCCTTGAAGCCGGCGCCGCGGCCCTTGTTCAGGATCTGGATCACCTGCTCGTTGATCGCCTCGGCAACCTCATCGATTTTCAGCACTACCTCAGGCGGTGAATCGTAGAAGTTATAGATGGAACCGCACACGGCTGCCACATCAGCGAGGATCATCGACGCGATGGCCTTCTGTACGATCGCGTTGGACAATGAGTCGAAGCCCATGTAGAGCACCGCCTTCTGCCTGATGACCTTGTCGATATCCCAGATCTCGCGTTCGTCTTCAAAGTCGTCCGCCTTCGGCGCGAGCATCAGACCTGTCTCGCCCGTCGCGAGCATCTGCAGCAGCGGCAGCGCCGAGGCGATGATGCGCATGTAGTGTTCACGATCGTGAACATGCGTGGCGATCAGACCGTCGATCGCCTCGTGGCCGCGATCAAGCGCGGCAAAGCGGGCGTTATACAGCGCCACCATGCCGTCCACGATGCCCGCGCCGGGCTTGTTGCCAAGCTTGACCGCATCGGCGGCGACAAGCGCCTCCCAGTCATTGAGGCCGTTTTCGCGAAAGAAGCGTTTAAGACTTTTCTCCAGCAGCGTCGTGATTCCGGACTGCGCGTACTTCAGGATCGAACGCAGTGTTGGCTTGTCGCCGATATACAGTTCTCCCTTCACCGCGCGATCGATGAAGAGAAACGCAAAATCGCGAAAAGGTCCCTCCTCCATCAATTGCGCGATACGGCTGGGGATTTCCGATGGCTGCGACCAGTTTTCGATCGGGTTGAGCCGGATCGACTCGGACGGTTTGGCCTGACTGAAATACAGGAACTTGCGGCCGGCGCGCGCACATTCCCTTTCGACCCGTTGCTTCCATTCGGCATCGTTCTTCGGGTCAATGATGATCAGCACATCGCCGCAATGAATTACCTGCGTTGAGATGACTTCATACGTGCGCGTCTTGCCTGCACCGGTCGTACCGCCGACGAGCGTGTGGCCTGCCATGGCCTTGTAGTGGAAAGGCACGAGCGCCTTTTTCGGCTCCATGCCATGAATCCACGATGCGCCCTGGGGCATGCGATCGCGGATACTGTCCCTGGGCGCAAAAATGTTCTCGATCGCCGCTTCGATCTTCCTGCCCTGGCGGGTTTTCGAGAGCCAGCGCGGCAGGCCCGGAATGTCCGTCGTCGGCATGCGCAGGATGTCGTGGGCGATCTGGCAGTGCTTCTGCGTCCATTCGTAGCCGATACCGAGGTACATCGAGTTAGCCTCGTCGCGCATGCGTTGCTGGATCGCAAGCAGTTTCTCAATCCGGATCGTCGTGAGCCATTTCGTGGAAATGGCCATCCGGAACTTGAGCGCCTTCCAGACCTGCAACGAACGGACCGTGAGTGCGGCGAGAGCGAACAACGCGAACGCCCACCCATATGGCATGCCAGAGACAGGCAACAGAAGGACCGCGACAAACCAGAACAGCGCCGCACGGTTTTCGTAGATCGGGCGGAAGTGGCTGACGTAACTGTTCAAACTTCCTCCTCACGCGGAGCGATCAGTTCCCCGGCGCGCGGCGCGAGGGTGATCTCGCCCTGCCCGTTCGACAGCAGCAGGCTGCGTTTGCGCAAATGGTCGACGAGCGTGTCGCTCGCGATACCGTAGTTGCCGATCAGGCGTTTCTGGACAACAAGCCCCTTGTCCGTCCATTCCACTTTCGCCTTGCCAGCAGAGACGTCTTCGCGCAATGCACGGAACAGATCGAGGATCATGTTCGGCGCGCCTTTCAGCACCTCATGGAACGATGCGGACGTGTCGGGTCTTGCCACTGGTTGCGGGACACGCATCCCGGCCGGATCGACAGCCGTTGCCTCAGTCTGGCCGTGCTCGAACTGGAGCCCCAGCTGGTCGGCTGCGCGCGGACGCTTCGCGGGCTGCGAAGTGACCTGTTCCTCGGGTTCCGCGATCCCTATCGCTTCGAGCAGCGAGCGCGGTGCGCCAGGGGCTGGACCATCGTCGGGCGACCTCGTGGCGGGGCTCGCCACTGACGTGGTCGCGCCGGCAGTCGCCGCCGCGGTGACCGCTGCCGCCGCGAAGGAGCCTTCAGCGTTCGCGGTCGTGACTGTTTGTGCTGGCGGCGGGGGATTAACAGCTGCAACCAGTTGCTCTGCCGGCGGAACGTTGGCCGAGACCGGCGCGAATACAGTCCTCTGCGCCTTCCGCTCGAACTCGACCGCGGCGTCGATCGCCTGCCGTACCACCTTATGCGTGAGCGTTTCCGCATCGAGCGGCTTCATGTTCGGGTTGATGGCGCCGAACACTTCGGCAAGCACCTCGGCATCGAGCCCCGCCAGGAGATCACTGCCGATCAGCATCTGCGCGAGCATCCCGGTCCGCATCCGCTCGACGGGCAATGCCGCTGCGCGACGCACCACCTGGAACGGCTTCTCCTGTAACCAGGGCCCGGCCGCCCCGTGCACCGATGGATTCCATTGGGCAGCGTCCCCGTTACGCTCGAACATGAAGTGACGGTATGGCTCATCGAGTCTCGAACAGACAGCGGCGAGAAACACGCCATAGTTGTACTGCGGCTCGATCCGGCGTCGCTTCTCTGACGGCAGATTGGTGCCGAACTTCTGGCCGCCGGCGAGTCGCATGGCGTAAAACGCGGTTTCGACGGTGCATCGGAATGCTCCGCCCGGCTCCCGGTACAGGTCGGCCGACAGCGGCATCGACGAAAACCATCCGGCACAGCGCCGAAGCACGGACAGCCACTTTCGCTCGAAGTCCGCTACGCTCGCCTCGTTGGCGCATTGCCGGATCAGATCGACGCGCTTGCCGTGCAGCGACAGCAGCTCTTCAGTCGCTGCCGGATGATGGAGCATGACTGACATGATCAGACTGCGCTCGCCGCCGCGCGTGCGACCTTACCGATCATCGCCCCGCTCGCACTCGCGCCCCCGCCGAACATTGCCGCCATCTTCGGTATCTCGAATGACAGAAGGAAAACGAGCACCGACATATCGAAGACATAGGCTGCCGCGAGTGGCGTCGTCAGCCCGATGTTTGTCGAGTTCTGGATTGCGGTTGTAAGCGACCCCGTCACCAGCTTTGTCAGTGCGGCCGCGACGACGATGTACATGCCTGCGCTCGTCATATAGTCCAGCCATGACTTGAAGTAACCGCGCGTGAATGAAGAAAACCCGAGCGCAAGGGCGATCTGCCCCATGACGAATCCCACGGCCGCCTGCAGCTGTCCGACATTGATAAAGAACAGGAAGACGATCGACGTGATCGAGAGAACCAGCCACGCCAAAAATAGCGGGACGACCGAGTTAAGGATGAAGGGCCACTGCCAGAAAGTCGCGCTTTTGAACGCGAGGATGAAACCGTCGTAAAGCTGCCCGGCAGCTTTGCTAATCACACTCGACGCCTGGGTCATATCAGCACCGCTGATGCTCTGGGCGAGCTGTGTGAACCACGTGTAGAAGCCCGGAGCCCATCCCTGGTATCCTGTGTAAAGTCCCGCGAAGATTCCCAGCACGGCCAGTTCCTCGAACAGCGCCACCCACGCTGTGACAGGATGATGCGCAGCAGAGAACTTGATGGCACCCAGGACGATTGTGATGACTGCGAGCCCGAACGCGAACTTGTCGGCCTGAGGCTTGATGGCCTGGCTCGCTGTGACCGCAGTTGCGATCACCGTCGAAAACAGATTGCCGATGTCGCCGATGGCCTTTGCGTTCCCCTTGCTTATTTCAGTGGGTGCAACACTCGCCCCTGTTGTGTTGGATTGCGGCCCGGGGGGCGCGCCGGCAGGCAACGTCGTTGCCGGGGGCGCCTGCTGCGCGACCGCCAGGCCCGCCCACGAGATCCCGACAGCTATCATCGCGTACACGATGAGACCAGCCAGCATGCGATATCTGACACGTCGGAAAAACCTGAGCATGTTCACTGTCCCGTAAAGCCGTATGCGCTGCGTTCCGCATTCTGCTGGTTCATGAAGCTCTGTGCCGCTGACGCGGCCGCCTGGTCCTGAGCAGTTGCAATCGCCGATTGCTGGGCGTCGTGCTGCTGCTTTGCAGCCATCATCTGCATCATGTCCGCGTTCTGGCTGGTGACGATGTCAAGGTAATGCGTCGTGAGCTCCGCCGTGGCCTGCTGGGTCGGCGTCTGCGACATCTGCGACTGCAGCTCCTGGCGGCGCTGCGCAAGCTGCTGCGTATGGGACATCACGTCGTTGCCCATCTGGAACAGTTCCGTCGCGGCCTTGTTGTTCTGGTCGTAAAGCGACGACATGTCCCGGAACCAGTCCTGCGGGGACTTGCCGGAAGTCGAAATAAGCGTCTGCACATGTCCGACCCATGCACTGCCCTGCTGCAGGTTCCCGTACAGGTCCGTCAGGGTGTGGATCATCGAATTGACCTTGCTGGTGTCCGTCGTGATCTGGTCGAACTGTGCCTTCATCGCGGTCGGATTGAGATCCGTCGCCTGCAGCAGCTGGTTCTGCATCATCTGGTACTGGTAGGCGACGTTGGTATCCTGGTAGATCTCGCCCTTCACCGCCTTCAGTGCGGTAATGATGTTCTCCGCAAAGTTGGACGGGTCGAACACCGTCAGTTGCGCCAGGGCACTCTGTGATACGCCGAACACGAGCCCTGCAAACAGCGCTGTCCGGATCGCGATTTTTTTCATTGTCGAGTCCTCACTCGAGAGTCATCATTTCCGCCACGTACGCCTCGCGCCAGTCCGGCGCACCTGATGTGTAGTGACGGTCCAGCACGGACTGCGCGCGGCCATCCGAGCGCAGCATGGCAAGGATTTCCTTCGGGAAGCTCGCCTGCAGCATCCGCGTCTGATCAGGTGTCACCAGCAGGTAATCGCGGTTGGGCACCGCGTTGGCGATCATGTCGATCTGGTGCTCGGTCAGCCCGAATTTGTCGCGGTACAGATGAAGGCTGCTTTTCGCATCCCGGTTCGGCAGATACACGATGTTCGGGATGTTCTCCTTGAGGATCTCGAAGTCCGCGATCCGCGCCACCTGTGCAAGCGACTGGGTCGCCAGCGCGAGCGTTGCGTTGAGTTTGCGGATCGTGACCGCCCACACCTCGAGACGCCTGTAGAAGCGCTCGTTCATGAAGAAGAACCCGGCCTCCTCCACCTCGATGACCGTATAGCGCTTGCCATCGAGCCACTGGGCGATGCGGTAGAACGCGTAGTCCATGAACAGCGCCGCTGCCGCCGGATAGTTCTGGAACAGGTCGCCCATCTCGATCGAAAGGTCATCGGACAGCGTGAACGCGTCGTCGACGTGATCGAAGAAGCGCCCGTTTTTCTCGCCCTGTGTCCAGACGGCAAGCCGCTCGCGCAGCTCGTCGGGCAACAGGGTGTTCAGGAACGACAGCGTCCAGAATTCCCGACCGTAACCTTCGCCAAGCGTCGTTACCGCCTCGAAAATGATCCGTTCATGCGTCTTGCTGCAGTGAAAGTCATCGTCCTCGATCGCCATCTGCACCCACTCGGCGACATACGAGAAGTGCTTCGCATCGTGCAGCAGCGACAAGGGATTGACGTACGTCGCGCCCTCAAAGCGGCCCGTCGCGTCGACGAACCTGCCACCGGCCAGCAACGTCGGGATACGCGTTGAGCGATCCTTGTCGAACCGGATGCGACGCGCCTTGTGCCGCCCGGTCTGCGACATGAGGAAATTCAGGAAGATCGATTTGCCTGCGCCGATCGGCCCGAGCACGAGCAGATGCGACTTGCCGCCCGGGTGGTGCAGGCTCACCCGCTGCAGCGTGCGGTGACGCGTGGGCAGGATGGTGAGCGGCCCGGTCTGTTCACCCGACTGCTGTGTGAGCCAGTCGTTGACGGTCGGCCCCTCCTGTACGCTGCGGATCGGCGCGATATCGGAGACAGCCGGCGTCTCGACGAACTGGAGGCGCTTTTGCTGATCCCAGCGGCCAGGCAGACTTGTCGCCCAGCAGGCGCCCAGGTTTTCCGTCTCCATGATGACGCCAAAGCCGGCATTGCCCATGCGTCCGACGACATCGCTCGCGGCGTCGTCGCACTCCTGGATCGTGTCGCCGTAGACGATCACCGATATGTTGGCAAAGCCGTACTGCTGCCCTTCCGCCGTCAGCTTGGCAAGGGCCTTTGCCGCCTCATCAGCGAGTATTTCCCGCCCCTCGTCGTTCTTCTGTTCTTCCTTCGTGAAGTACCCTTTGATGATCGCCCAGGGGTTGAACGCCGCGACCTTGTAGAACTTGCGGATTTTCTCGATGTACGCCGTAGCCTTCGTCTTGTCGAGGAACCGGAACATCACGCAGATGTCCAGCTCGGCATCGACCTCGCACAGGACATCGAGTGCGGCTTCCTGAAACCCGAGCCACTCCTTGATGCCGATCACTTTCGCGTAGCGCTTGCCGTAGGCGGATTCGAACAGCAGGTGTTCGGCACCGGGCGTCACGGAGCTTTCCGTCAGGTGCGTGTCGAGCATCGTCACCGGATAGCGCACGCGCCGCGGCGGCACGGTCACGTTGGCGGTCTGATGCAGGAACGCGAGCGCGTTCTGCAACTGGAGACGCTTCGCCTTCAGCCGCGTAATACCGCCTTTGAACGCATCAAGGACCGATTCAAAGCGCCGGATATCGGTCGTCAGCCGGTCGATATCGAATGCGAACGCGCTACGGGAGAGGACGAGGTCCTTCGCCGTCTCGAAAATGGCGAACGGCATCGACTTGCCGCCCACCGTCATGTGATAGCCGACTTTCTCGAAGACCTTGTTGATGCCGGTTTCGGGCGTATAGGCAAGCGCGAGCGAATGGCTGTTGTGAAAATACTTGCCGCTCGTTGCGTTCGCCTGATTGATGCTGTCCACGCGCGCGTCCATCGACGCGCCAAATTCACCCGGAATCTCCCTGCGCACGCGCCGGTGCGACAGTCGCCACCACGCGGTGATGCGGTGATCGAAGTTGCGGCACGCCTGGTCGAGGTTGTCGCGCGCCGCCGAGATATCGGAGGCGTTGGGGCTGTCCGCGTCGACCCCCTCGAACGTGTAGACCGTCAGCAACGAGCCGTCCTTGTCCAGGATCAGTTCGGGCGTGACCATCGTCGCCCACGGCACGATCTCCTGAATGGGGCGCTTGACGAAGCGTTTCAGCATGGCAGATCCTGATCGAATCCATACGGCCGTTTAAACCGCGCCGCAAATTTCGTCGACGGGCCCGGCTCGTACACATCCGGATACCGGTTGTAGACGACCATGATCTGTCGCCACCACGGGTCCTTTTGCGACTTCCAGCGCAGCAGGAAGTGCATGCCGATGCCGACAGGCAGGAACGCCGGCGTCGTACTCGCGTAGCAGAGCAGCAGCGTGACCGTGCCGTTGAAGATCGCAAGGCCGCGATCCGCACCGCCCATCTGGCGCGGCAACGAAAGCGAGCGGCTGACCTTGACCGGTTTACGCACAGGAATTGACCAGGTGCAGGTGGTTCTGCGCGATCGGCACCGCGGCCGATGCAAGCCCGAGGCCCACGAGACCGGTCGACAGCAGCTTGCCGATCGTGCCTTCGGAGTTCGCGATGGCCACTGCACCAAGAATGATCAGTACGACGCCGATACCGAATAGCCACGGGCCGCTGATATAACCCTCGATCAGGCAGACGACGTCAGTCGCACCGTTCAGGTCCGACAGGTCCGCTGCCGCAAATGCCATCGGCGCAAATCCCGTGAGGCAAAGTGCAATCAGGGTGCTGCGTATTTCGCGACGGCTGAACAGTCGGTATGCAAGCCGCTTGACCTGCTCGCGTGCGAGGTCCAGCAACGTTCGAAGGGGGTGCTTCATTTGGGTTTTAACTCCTGGTTAGAAAACGCGTTTGAGGACGTAGTCCCCGTTGCTGAAACCCTCGACCTTGACGATCTCGGATATGTGACGCAGCTCACCGGTGCGGCGCAGGTGAACGACATAATTGATGCAGCTCGCGATGTTCTTGCGCATGTCGTCGAGCTCCCAGCGCGAGCCGGCCGGGATGCCGAGCATCGCGAGACTCTCGAGACGCGTAAGCGCGAGCCGTGCGTTGTTTGCGTGGATTGAAGCCAGACCGCCGTCATGGCCCGTGTTCAGCGCCTGCAGCAGGTCATAGGCTTCGCCGCCGCGGACCTCACCGACGATGATCCGGTCAGGGCGGAAGCGCAGGCACAGCGCGATGAGCACACGCGGTGTGACGCCCTTGTCTTCGTTGGAAAGCAGCCGCACGCGATTGGGCACGCGCAGCTTCAGTTCCATCGTGTCTTCAACGGAGATGACCCGGTCGTCATCGGGAATTTCGGCACCGAGCGCATTCAGGAATGTCGTCTTGCCGGTCGACGTGCCGCCAGCGACAAGCACGTTCTGCCGCTGCAGGATGAGTTCGCGCACCGCAGCCATCAGGCTTTCGTTCTCGATGCCGGGGGCGAACTCGATTTCGCCTGCGTGTTCGTCACGCGCGAGCACCTTCGAGAACGCGCCCATCGCGACGTAGTCGCTCAGGGACAGGTGAGTCTCCCGATGCTTGCGGATGGACAGGGCATGGCCATCGATCGCGGTCGGCCGCATCACCGCGGCGATACGCAGATTGTGGTGGCCTGCGTTGATGATCCCTTGCGACGTGCCGGCTTTTGCGGACTTCTCGACTGAGGCCGCCAATGACAGAACGGCGCCGTTAAGCGTTGCCTGGTTCAGTTCGATCGGCAACCGGTACATCCTGCCGCGATGTTCGATCCAGACATTGTTGAAATCGTTGATCATGATTTCCGCGATGTCCGGCGCCTCAAACTGCTCCTTCAGCGGCTTGAGGGACTCGAAAAACATCTTCACCGCGCTCGCTTCGAGCGGGCGCAGCTTGAGCAGGGAGGTTTCGGCAGCATCTGACATGCTGCTATTTTTCTGGCTGTGCGACGACGCAGCAGACCGAAAGAGTGGTCAAATGCGCACGCTTTCGCGCGCGGCTCGCGTACGCGCCAGGGAGACGATGATGCCGGGATTCGGGAGAGAGGCCGTCAACCGGTTGACGGCCTTAACCCGGAAAGCTCGAGAAAATGTCGAGCTTTTGGGTTAATGTGGACTGCCATCCTGTGGTAGACGACGCCCATTTCGGGGACTACCGCGCGCGCCGACCGATGCCGGCTTTGTCCTGCCCGATCTGCTCCAGTTCCAGTGGATCGTCGGCATTCGCGCGGGGAACTGCCCGAAGCGCGTTCCGGTGATGGCAAACCGGGCACACGAAGCATATTCCGTCGTCGTCGATGTTCGGCTGCGCTACCTCCAGCGTCACCAGCATCCTGCATTGCTCGCAAACCCACATGGCGACCTCCAGAAACAGAACGATGTGCTTTTCCTGTTGTAGTTCATGATTGCCGCACAAGCGAGCAGGACCGATTCACTCCTTTGCATGCGCATCGACAACGCTTATAAAAAAAGCCCGGCTGCATGAGCCGGGCGTGTTTCAGGAAAACCGGCCAGAACGCGGCCTAGCAGATCACTTCAACCATCTCGCCAAAAGGCGCGAGATTCGCGCGGCGAAGCGGGACCGTTGAGGCCCACAGCACCGGATACGGCGGCTCTCCGTCTGGATAACTTCCGAACGTATCCGTGAGATACACGAGAAACGCAGGGTTGATGTCCTCCGTGGCCAACCTGCGAAACGGATCGGCGAACGCGGTACCGCCCCTGCCGCGAACCGGCAAAAGATCCACCGGCTCACCGCGCTCGAACACCTGCATCTGTGTGACGCGCGTATCGCAATCCAGCACGATCAGACGTCGCGGCCGCAGACTTTCGTTCACCGCCATGATTTCAGCGGCGAACTGGGCCTGCGTCTCATCAAACACCGAACCACTCGAGTCGCGCACGAACACCGCATCGCCAACCGCGGGTTCATGCAGCGAGGGCAGATACAGGCCCATGTGCAGGTAACGGCGATTGGGCATCGCGAAGCTGTAGTCGGTCGGAGAGGCCTGTTGCGCAAAGCGATGCAGCACGGCCCGCCAGTCGACGATCGGCTCAACAGACTGCTGGACCATCGCCTGCAGGTCGCCGGGCAGATCGCCGCGCATCCGGGCCGCTTTCGCGGCCTGGTGCACAGCGACCTTCCATTCGGCTTCGTGCAACGGCTGATCCTCGCCGCGATACTGCCGGACTTCACCGCAGGATTGCGCGCCCCCTTGCGACTGGCCACCTTGCGGTGTGTTCGCGCCGTTCGCTGATTGGGGATCGCTCTGCTGCTGCGAAGGGTCCGGCGGACTACCCGTGGTACTGGAATCGCCGCCCTGCTGGCCAGCCGCGCCCTGCCCGCTTTTTTGCGCCTCACGGCGCTCCTGGGCGAGCATGGCGTAGATCTCCTCGGCCGACATGCCCTTGAACCGGGGATCGACGAGCGGCTTGCCCGGAAGCAGCATGCCGGCATCCAGCACGATCGGATTGATCGCGTAGTCGCAGGCGTCGTTCCAGAGATCCGGATCGCGATCACCAGCCCGCCAGCAGTGACCGTTCGCTGCATGCAGCACTTCGTGTCCGAGGACGCCCCGCACTTCGAGGTCGTTGATGGACGCGAGGTACGCCGGGTTGTAGCCCAGCGATACCGCATCGGTCCAGAACGTCTCGCAGGACGGATCCTCGATCACTTCAAGACGCAGCGCGAGCGCGCCGAAGAATGGCTGGTCGAGCACCAGCGCGGTACGCTGCTTCGAGATACGAGGGACCATGGTCACCTCACGCAACGAGTCGCAACTGCATCTTCTGCGGCCCGGCGCCGGCGACCGGCATCGGCGTCGACGGTGCACCACCCATGAATGCCGCCATCAGGCCTTCGATCTCGTGGGCCTTCGCCGCGACCTGCGATCGCAATACGCTCGACTCCTTCAGATCTGCGCCGCTATGCACCGCGAGATGCGTACGCGCCTGCTCGAGGATGTGCGTGAGCTTGGGATCGTTCGCAAAGTTGAGCTTCGGCAGCAACGCGCACAGCTCCCGCACCTGATTGGCGACATCCAGCCGTACATTGCCCGACGCATACAGGCGCGAAGCCAGATTCGACACCGCTTCGTAAAGCCGGCCGACGAGATCGTTGTTCGCGTCGGTGATCGACTTCAGTACGTGCTGGTCGATTTCCGAACGAAGCGACGTGAGCACGTCTTCGGGCAGATCGACGCCGAACTGGCTCGCGTCCGGGAACGGCAGGACCGCCATGCGCACGCCGAACTTGCCGGTAAGCTCGGCAAGCGTCGGATAGTCGGCTTCGTTGAAGAGGCCGTTCAGTTCCGTGCGCGCCTGCTCCTTCAGGTTCAGGTAGTCCGTGAGGAAGACGCTGACCGCAAGGTCGAACTCGTCCTTCATCGCGCGCATCTTATCGGCGAATTCCATGTAGATCATGGTCGGCAGCAGCCTCACGCCCAGTTGCCCGTAGTGCAGCGTGTGAGCGTAGTAGTAGCTGCGGATGCGATTGCCAACGGAGAGTGCCTCCGCAAAGCTCGGCGCATGCTCGGGCAGCAGGCGCTTGTTAAAGCGGCCGATGCCGCGTGTCTGGTGCTTCGTCTCGACCTCCTGGGTCACCTTGCCGTCATAACGACGCGCAACCCACGATGAGATGGTGACCGAGCAGAGCATGACTTTCGACTGGATATCGGTGATGTTCATGAAATGACTCCACGAAATTAAAAATGAATGGATGAAGCGAAAAAAAGCCACGGCCTTGCGGGTCGTGGCTTCATGGGGAGGTACTGCTGTAAAGGGAAAAACGCTATTCGCCGCGGATGATCTTTCCGATCTCTCCGCCCTGCGCCCGGATGAACGCATACGAATTCTGGATATCAGGCGTACGCCGCATGGCATCGCGCACCAGCAGCGCCGCAAACTCACGGCAGCCGGCGGCGATCATCCGCTCGGTGTACGTCACCACGCGATCGAAGTTGGCATCGCTTGCATATGCCGCGAGTGCCGTGGCCACGGCGTAGAGCGCCGCCGGGGTTTCCGGGATCGGCGCCGTGTCCGGACTGAGCAGGATCGCGTCCGGGGACGGCAACTGACGGAAGATGCCGAGAAAAGCCATCAGCTCCGTTGCAGCGCCCTCGCCAACCGACCCCGCGTACGAGATCAGTTCGAGCGACTTCGGCACGACAGGCATCGTCTTCGCAACGAAGCCCCAGGTGCGCGGGCTTGGCGCGTTCTCGATGTCGCGTGAGGTCTTTTTCACGGACAGCAGATCCGGCCGGAAGCGCAGGAACGCAATCAGCTCGGGCGGCACGCCGCTGCGCACCGCCCACGCCGTCCAGTCCTCGATCGTCGGACCGAGCTCGACGACCGTCGCAAAGCGCGAGATCACGGGATCGAGAATCCCGGACACGCCGGCGTTGTCGGTGCGCCGGCTGGTCGCCGCGACAAACGTCACGTGATCGGGCAGAACGTGGTCACCCACGCGCCGTGCGAGCAGCAGCTGCATCTTGGCAGCCTGTACCGCAGGCTACGCCTGACCAAGATCGTCAAGAAACCAGATCATCGGTTCCCTGCTGTTCACGGCCCGCTCGAGGTCACCGAACGGCAGATGCTTCGCGGCGCCATCCGGCGTCGGAAACGGCAAACCCTTCGAGTCGGTCGGATCTTCAACGACGGGATGGCTGATGAGCAGTGCGTGACCGGTCGCTTTCGCGACCTGATTGACGATGTCGCTCTTGCCGATGCCCGGGCTACCGGTGATGAGTACCGGGTGACGCGCGGGAACGTAGGCAGTGAGCAGCTCGGTGAGCTGCGCGGGATTAACTTTCATGAGGTCATTCCTTGAAGGAAAAAAGCCCCACCGGAACGCCGCCCACAGGGACGGGTCCCTGTGGGGAAAGTGGTGGACGCGCCGTGACGGCGCGGTACAGGACCTGCTAGAGGCCGATGACGGCCAGCGCCGCCACCTGACCGGCGGATAGCGCGGACACCCGAATTTCCTGCTGACGGTTAAAGATCATGCCGCCGTACACGTCTGCGAGGGTCCGTGCTTCGGCGCACAGCACGATCGCTTCGCCGTCGTCCTGGGACGACGACGCAGGCGACCGGTTGCGCCACGCGTTGATGGCTGCCTCGATCTGGGCGATCGACACGAGCTGTGGGGTTACGGGCTGGTTCATGGAGGCTCCTGGTTCAGCCCCCTGGCAACGACCCCGCGGGGCTGTTCCCGGCGGAGCTGGATGAGTGCCGGAATCCGGCGGTTCGATGCGTCGTGGACGCGGTTGATATTGCGATTCTGCGCGTGCACCATCACCCCGGTGGCCGGAAAGCAGAGATTTTCAGTAGGGCTTTTGCGACTGCCTGTCGGACTGCGGCATAATGCGCGCGCCAGGGAGAGAGCACGATGAAACGGATTGTCGCCAGACGGTCGCCGGTGCACGGTAAAGGCCTGTTCGCACTGCGCCCGCTCAAGGCCGGAGAACAGATACTCGAATACAAGGGCGAGGTCACCACCTGGCGCCGCGCGGCCGCGCGACTGCGCAGTGCTGCAACTGGCCATACGTTTGTTTTCGGTCTGTCCAGCGGCCGCGTGATCGACGGTAGCAGCGGCGGCAACAGCGCGCGCTGGATCAATCACGCCTGCGCGGCCAACTGCGAGGCAATCGAGCGCGACGACCGGATCTTCATCCACGCACTGACCGATATCGCGGCCGGCGCTGAACTGTTCATCGAATACGGACTGAGCGTCGACGAGCCGCTAACGCCTGAAGTGCTTGCACAGTATCGCTGCCGCTGTGGCGCATTGTCATGCAGCACATCGATGCTGGCCTGCATCACGAGACCTGCCAGAACCGAACATGCGCTTCCGGCCTCGCAGAACCGGTAACGCAAAAAACAGAAAGCCGACGCATTCGCGCCGGCTCGGGATCAGCAACAGATGGCAACTGGTTTCAGTCGAGGCCCAGCATGCGCGAAACCACCGCAGCTATTGACCATGCCTGCGATCGCGATAACGCCTTGATACGCAGGAGCGGAACGCTTTTCCAGAAATCACGTTTCACGTCGTCATGGATGGCAAGTTCAATCAGATCGACGTGAACGATCCAGCCTTCGGAATTTGCGCGTTGAACCGACAGGCCCACCCGCCGGTTCGATCCTTCTTTGGGCCAGGGTGCGCAAGGCCCCAGGCCGAACCGGTCAGGACAGTCCGCGTCGATAAAATTCGCGTGCGTTACCCACTCCGGCTCGTTTTCCGACTGACGCAGGGCGCGGGACACGTGTCTGATGACGTCCGCGGCCGTCTTCCATTCCGCATCGAATGGCGTGGCCGCCAGCGCGACGGGTAAATCCAGTACATCGGGCATGGATGGCTCCAAAAATAAAAAAGCCGCACCCGAAGGTGAGGCCGTATGAATGATGGTCGCGCGAAAACGCGACCGGTATCAGTGATTCAGCGCGAAAAACGCTGATGATGGCGCTCGCGATCTGCCCTGCGGCCGTTGCGGTTAATTACTTCCGCGCAAACGAAGATCACAGTAGCGAGGCCTAACACAAAGAATCCGAATCCCATGGTCATTCTCCGTTCATGGAAACCATGCCCTCGTAAAATGCTAACAGAAAAACGACTGTCAACACCGCCTCGTTGAAAACGTTGCTGAACGTCCAGTTTGTGGTCGAATGCCACAGTCCGACCGCGCCGGCGAGCGCCGCGACGGACACGGAATGGCAGAAACGCCCCAACTGCTGACGCTGGTCTCTGGTCGGAGATCTGAAGATCGACACCAGTCGCGACCAGAAGCTGTCCGCGACGGATGGTTCGGGTTCGCCATCCAGCACTGCAAACTCCCGATCACTGACCTGCTGTAGCGAGCGCGTGCGACCATCGATCACGACCGAGACCGCGGGCCGCGCTTCAGTTAGCAGGAACTCACGCAGAATCGCAGCGAGACGTTCCGAAACGCACACCTGACCGGTTTCAGGCAGATAGGTCGCACGGTCGGAAACAAGCAGCCCCGACGGATATTCGACAAACACGTTGACGATTTCCATTGGGCCACCTATCGGTACGTGACGTCGAGACCTGCGGTAAGTCGCAGACCATTCAGAAGCGACTCGTAACCTTCTCGCGACGTCAACTGCTCGAGCGGCACCACGTTCTCTCCGCCGCCAGACAGATCCGAGTGGCCGCGTCGTGTACGAAACGCCATCGTTACCGACTGCCGCGTGGGCGAGTCGGCCACCTCAAGCATCATCGCGCGCGTGCGTAGAGCCACCTTGCAACCGCGGCCACGACGTGCCGGCTGGCTGACGATTTCGTGCTCGGCGGCCATCAGGTGCAGATCGCGAGCGACACGCCGCAGAATGCGCGTCGCATGGTCCGTGATATTGGCGTCCGCCGCCGCGCCCGCACTGCGGCGATCGGCATGGAACACCCTGGGGATTTTCAGCATTAGTGCCTCACAAAAGAAAAAAGCGAGGCGCCCTTTCGGGACACCTCGCGATCAGAAGGAACCGGCGATTGCCGGGCAAGAAAACGAATCAGTGGGTCACGCGCACACCTGAGCCGCTTGACACGAGAAGCACGCGGTCACCCGGTGCAAAAGGCTGGTCGTCGGGTTGCGAAACGATGAGCGTGCGACCCGCGTCGGTATGCACGACGATTTCAAGACCGGCGTGACGCGAAAGCCCTTGGGAAATCGCCTGCCCGACAAAGCCGCTTCCCCCGCCGCCCACTGCCGCGGCGATGTAACGGCCGTTGCCGTTGCCAACGGCACGGGAACCGAGGAACGCGCCAACGCCGGCGCTCACGAGTGACGTCAGTGCCGGATTGCCGGAACTCGCCTGAATCGTGATGCTCCGGACACGCACAACAGTTGCCTGCTGGACGGTACCGGCGTGCTGAACGTCAGCGCGCTGGTAGGTGTTCGGCGAGCCGAAATCCACGTTTGCGCAGGCGTTCAGAACGGACAGAAGAAGAAAGCTGAAGAAGAGTCTGGTCATGGTTGCTCGATAAAAAGCGGGCAACCGTCCCGTCAGGGGGTTGCCCTGACGGGTAAGGAGGGCAATGCGATGGAACGCTGCGCCCTATGCTTCAGGCCAGTGTCTGCGATCCGGTTTTCACATTGCAGCGAGCGAGCAGGACAAGCGCGGCCACAAGCGGGGTAAGGACAAGCACACCCCAGAACCCGGCGCCGCGAAGAAAGGCGCCATAGGCCTCGCAGTGACCGCTCAACGACTCCATCATGAAGGCAGCAAGCGGCAGCCGGTGCGCCGTAACGTGCGTCAGCTATGCATCAAGCGCCACACGACCTGCACGATGAAGCAGATCGAGCTGCGCCTTTGCCTCGTAGACGCCGCCATACAGCACCAGCATGCATCCGGTCGCTGCTGTTACGCAGAGCGTAGTCGCAAGCTCGAGCGAGGCAACAAACAGCACCAGCCGGCTGAACGTCTGTTTCAGGATTTTCATGAGTACAGCTCCTATCAAGGCGGGAGCTGTCTCCCGTTGGGATCGGCTCCCAACAGGGTTGAAGCGGGCTTTGCGCCCGCGTGGATGACCAACATCAGTTGGCCCAAGGAATGAACACGAGGCTTACGCCTGAGTGGTTCTGTCGATGCGCATGCGCGCGTGGAATACAGCCAGTTTACGAGCCCGCGACGCGCTGCCAGCCCGAAATCATCGTCGGATCGCTATCGCTTTCGGTCCTTAGTGCAAGATGCCCTGGAGTGCCATGCTCGATGAATTGTTCGACCCCAATGCCTTGTGCGAACTCCCTTTTGTGAGCAGCGATGCGGCAGCCTGCACGTGTCTTGTTCTCTTGTTCGCGAACCTTGTCCTCTGGCTGAGTCTGACCTATCGTCCACCTTGCTCAGCGTTGGAGCGCATGAGCGATTCTCAGTCCCGGCCTCGCTCTGTTGCGAGGCCGCTTTTTTGTTTGCCGCCCGCTAGGTATTTCCCGGCGTTCGTTGATCGGGTTGGAGGCCACTCAATGCAATTTGGACCGAGATCGACCCAACTCTGCCCCTCAGTGACGCCCTGACCAAATAACACGGCCGTTCTGAATGCGCTCAAGGCCGCAAGATAAAGAAAAATCCATTCGGCAGTGCCTGACAAAAATCAAAGAACCGAATGGTTGACGGGGAGCAATGAGGCGTACATAAAGTTGTTGGTTGTTGGTCGCTGGTTTCAGCCAGACACTTGCGGTTTGTGGACACCGTTGCAAATCTTGTCATCGCGCCAGCCCGAGCTTCGAGATCTAAAGAACGCCCACTGCAGGTCGATAAACTCAGGGTTGGTTAACTTCATCGAGAGAAAATGGACATTGACGTGGTAATTAAGGTCGCGACGTTTGTGTTGGGCGTGATCGGCACAGGCAAACTTTTCTACGATCTCGCGATCGGAAAGCGGACCCGCATGCGAGATGAATATAAATTCGCAAAGGAGTATCTGGAGGATCAGTCAAGGAATCCGAAGATGCATCCCTTTCTGCGAGAGTTGGGTTGTCGTGCCATCGCAGGTGACGAGCGTCTGACAGCCGAAGAAGTAGAGTATCTCTTATCTCTGGCAAATCCCGACCGCGCGTTAAAGGACTACGTCATGGGCAGGCCCTACCTCGCCCATTTACCGACCGGCAGAAATCTCAAGGTGAATTTCAGGGAAAAATTCCGTAAGGCTTTTCCGCGGAAGTGGAGGAAGTTTAGCTTTCTGTTTTTATACGTTTTATTTTCTGCACTCGCTTCCGGTCCGTTTCTCTTTTCGAGACTTCTGTTTAAAGATGTTCGCGAAATGTTTCTCGTTTCAGGCGTTGCAGCCATCGTATTCGGACCATATGCTTGGTATTCGCTGCAGGCCGCGGCGCGTATTCATCGCGCGGAACGGCTCGTCAAGAACCAAGCTCACCATACTCAGAAAATTTCATTGGATACGCGCTAAAGTGCGCAGCTGACCATGGAGCGGCAGCATGAGCGCACCTAATTCGCCGAGGTATCGACCGACAGAACGCGACCCGCTTCGACCGGTCAGCGCTCGCTGCCATGGGCGTCCCTTGATGGAGTGCAACAGTCGTTCGCCGGGGTATAGAAGAGCCACCCCATTGCTAGAGCGGCGTAGAAGTTCGTCATTGTGCCGAGAGCGCTTGACGAACCGGAGAGCGAGTTGTGAAGCTAACCACTAACGCGCTAGCGACTGTCGTGAAGTCGTTTCGAGCGTACTAGCGAAGCGCAGTATTGCGCCCCGCCTTCTTCGAGCACGATGACAGGTGGGCGATCAAAACGTCGCCTTTCCTACCGATGCGCCACCGTCAACGAATAACGTTTGTCCGGTGATAAAGCCCGCATCCTCGGACAGAAAGAATGCTAAAGCCGCGGCCAATTCCTCAGGCTTGCCAAACCGCTTCATCGGCACGAGCGAAAGAAAGCGCTCCTCCGCTTCGCTGCCGATGGGCGTGTTCTGCCGGAAGAGTTCGGTTTCGGTGGGCCCGGGCGCGACGGAATTGACAGTAATGCCCGTCTGCGCAAGCTCAAGCGCCCATGTGCGCGTAAAGCTCATCATTGCGGCTTTCGCCGCAGCGTAAGCCGTGCGGTTGGCCACGCCAAGCACGACAAGGCTGGAGAGATTGACGATTCGCCCCCACCCTCGGTCGCGCATGCCGGGCAGCAGGGCTTGTACGGTCTGCACGGCAGAAGTGAGGTTATGACGGAAGGACGCTTCGAGATCGTCGAGATCGATCGCTTCAACTCCGGCCAGCCGGACGAACCCCGCGTTATTGACGACGCCATCGAAGGCGTAGCGCTCGGCCAGCCCCTCGAGCGCACGCGCGGTCGCAATTCGATCCGTCAGATCGACTGAAACCAGTGTGCCGGGAAAACTTGGATCATCAGCGCCGCGTGCGAGACCGACGACCTGGTGGCCGTCGGAGGCGAGCCGGTTCGACAACGCACGCCCGATACCCTTGCTGGCGCCCGTTACCAGGAATGTACGTTTGAGCATTGGAAAATCCTGAAAGGCATAAGAGAGTTGGCACGTATGGTCCGCAAGGACGTTAGCCCCAACGGGAATTCAAGATGATGCTGCACAAGTCCACGCGCTCGAAACCTGGGTCCTTGTACGCAAGAAAGTCGTCATTGAAGGTGCCGAAGGTAGTGCCCGGGCGATGCTTCATGCCGTCGTAAAAGGCGTCGATCATCCTGTCGGCAAAATCGGCGCCGGGCGGCCAGGCCGCGATCACCGCCGCGCGCTGGTCCTCAGTAAAGTCATCAAAGCCCCGTCCCGCCACGTCCATTCCAGCCCCGGCTTGCACCAGCGCGATTTCGCCATGCATGTGCTCGGGAATGCCCGGCGTCGTATGGAGCGCCACAGCGGTCCACACTTTCGCTATGTCAGTCTCGTCAACATGATGGCTGCGCAGAAAATCGCGCGCGGCGTTGGCGCCGTCTACTTCGAAACGCAGTTCGCTTTCACGATAGGCCGACGTCAGACCGATATCGTGAAACATGGACGCAACGTAGAGCAGCTCCGGGTCGAAGGCGACGCCGTTTCGTTTTCCCAGCAGTGCGCCCCATAGGTAGACACGTGTCGAGTGATTGAACAGCAGTTCAGTTTCGGTATCGCGAATGAGCTGTGCGACCTCCCGAGCGAGCTGGCTGTCGGGAATGACGACGCCAGGTAGTTCATTCGTCGGCGTTGCTTCATCGTGCTTCATCGGGTTCCTCGATCTGTAGAGCGCGTGCGTTTCCGGCAGCACGCTTGACTTCCGGAGCACGCCGCGCGGTCTGCCGATCCCGCATGGGAATTGTCTGGCGGCATTACACCGAGAAAGTTACGCTTCCCTTGGGTCATGGAAAAGACCCAAGATCGAACAATCCGAATGTACTATCGCGTCCATGACAAAGGTTTCTATCGGCCTCGATCGCTCCGGACGCATCTCGCTATCGGCGCAAATTCACGGCTCGATTCCAGACGCAATCGAGTCGGGCCAGCTTACCGCCGGCGCGCGGCTGCCCTCCTGGTCGGATCTGGCCGCCCAGCTCGGCGTGTCTAGGGGCACCGTGCGGGCCGCCTATGAACGTCTGATCGACGAGCAGTTCGCGATCGGCCTGGGTGCGGCCGGCACCCGGGTAGCCGCACGGCCTTTGCCGACGACGGCAGGATGGTCGCCTGAGGCGCCACCGATGCCTGATCTGTTCTACGACTTCAACGCCGCGCCTTTGGCGTTTCAAATGGGTGTGCCCTCGCAGGACGCCTTTCCGTTCAAGCTCTGGTCACGCATTCAGGCGCGCGCGGCGCGCCGGGCGGCAGCGGCTCCTGTCGGCTACCCCGACCCACGCGGCGAACCGGAATTGCGACAGGAGATCGCGGCATACCTTGGCGTCTCACGTGGGCTTCGATGCAGTCCCTCCCAGGTCTTCGTCACGGCAGGTTTCTCCGGCGCGCTCAATCTCGCGATTCGCGCCCTGCGCGTGGAGGGCAGACAGGCCTGGCTGGAAGACCCTGGCTTTCCGCTCACGCGTACGGCGCTCGGGCTGGCCGGCATGACCGTGGCAGGGGTGCCGGTGGACATGGACGGGCTCGATATCGACGCAGGCACCCGGATCGCACCCGAAGCCGCCCTCGCGGTCGTGACACCGGGTCAGCACGCGCCGCTCGGCATGACGATGTCGCTCGCCCGGCGGATGGCACTGCTCGGATGGGCCAAGCAACGCGATGCCTGGATCGTCGAAGACGATTATCTCGGCGAGTTGCAGCTGAAAGGACGGGCCGCACCGGCACTGGCTTCGCTCGATCAGGACGGACGTGTGCTGCACATCGGGACCTTCAGCAAGACTATCAGCCCGGCACTGCGCTTGGGGTTCCTCGTCGTCCCACCGGCCTTGGCACGTCACTTCGGCGACGTCGCGGCGTGCCTTACGCCCGCCCCGGCTGCTGCCGTGCAGCACGCCGTGTCAGAGTTCATGCACGAGGGACACTATCTTCGCCATCTGCGGCGAATGAAACGTCTCTACGCGGCGCGGCAGGAAGCCCTCGTTCGTTGTCTGAACGAGCAGGACTCGGAATCACTCAGGGTGCAGGCCGCCGCCGGCATGACCGTCGTAGCCGCGCTTGCGCAATCCGTATCGGATGTCGATATCGCCTTGCGGGCGCGGGCCTTCGGGCTGGCCCCGGTTCCTCTCTCACCCTGGTACACGCGCGATCCGGGGCAGCAGGGACTACTGCTCGGCGTGACGAATCTGGACGAAAGAACGCTGCCGGCCAACTGTTCCCCGCTTGCTGGAACTCGCTCGCGGGCGCCACTGACGGACCAGCAACACCTGCTTTGCCGTCGCTTCTTGGTACAGTGGAAATGTTCATTCCTGGTGCTTTTGCGTGCCCGCATGTCACACGACAATGCGAAGCACAAAGGAGCCCGACATCCATGAACATTCAATCCATCGCGAAAGCCGCCTGTACAGCCATGACCTTCGGCATGGCCGTGCCCGCCGCGGCGCATGGTCCGGCTGAAACCGTCACACCGAACTTTCAGCACGCCATTCCCAACATTCCGGGCAAGTCGTTGACCGCCGTCGTCGTCGATTACGCACCGGGTGCCGCGTCTCCAGCGCACAGGCATGCGGGCTCGGCATTCATCTATGCCTATGTCGTATCGGGCGAGATCGAGTCACAGGTCGATGACGGTCCGAAGCGTATCTACCATGCCGGCGAAAGCTTCTTCGAGGAGCCCGGCGCCGTTCACCGCGTGAGCCGCAACGCGAGCGAAACAAAGGCTGCAAAGCTACTCGCCGTGTTCGTCGTGGACAGCAACGACAAAGCGCTGACCACTCCCATCAAGTAATCCACCACCTTAAGGAGTTACCTCATGAGCAAGCGTCTCGACTACGTTCAGATTGCGCCTGCGGGCGTCAAAGCCCTTGGCGGCGTCTACGGCTACGTCATGCAGAGCGACCTGTCGCCGGTTCTCGTGGACCTCGTCTACCTGCGCGTCTCGCAGATCAACAACTGCGCCTACTGCCTAGACATGCATACGCGCGACCTGCTGAAAAAAGGCGTGAAGGTCGAAAAGCTCGCGCTCGTGCAGGCATGGAGGGAAGGGGGCGATCTCTTCGACCTCCGCGAGCGCGCAGCACTCGCGTGGGCGGAATCGGTCACGCTGGTGGCGCAGACCGGCGTGCCGGACGCGGCCTACGAGGTTGCCCGCGCCGTGTTCGATGAACGCGAACTGGTTGACCTGACCATCGCGATCAGCCTGATGAACACGTATAACCGTATGGCAATCAGCTTCCGGAACACGCCGCAGGCCGTGATGGAAACGTAAAGGCATTGCGGGTTTTCACACCGAAAAGCGCCTGGACTTCGGCATAAGCACGCACGATCCCTGTGACGTAATTATGCAGCCGCTTTGCATACGCGCGGCGCGATTGCATGTCTAAAAATTATCAGACTCGTTCACTCATGCATCTAAAGTGCTCCTCATCCTTGCCGATAACCTGTCGTAACGCTCGTCATTTTCATCTTCCCGGCACCCACTCAACTTGGCTGCCCGACCTATGCAATCGAGCCTGGATAGGAAAGCCTCTCGTGAGAAGAACGATATCGAAATCTATAACACTGGCTGTCGCCATCATTGCGGGTGTGCATGCAATCGGCAGTTTCTCGGTGCTGTTTTCCAGCCACTTTTTTGAAGGATTGATAAGCCTGTTAATTTCTGGGGCAATTGCCTGGTTTGCCTGGAGGCGATATCAGTCTTTTCGCAGATATCAGGCACAGACATACGATTGGTACATCTCGGCGCACCCGGTGCGTTCTGGTTCCGGTAACCGGCCCGAGTGCCTGAAATGCGGCAGCACCTACGTGCAGGCGCGTAGGCTCATGCTGCACACCTTTACGGTAGAGCATTCGTGCGGTACTTGCGGGACACCTTTGTATTTTTCCGAAGAACGATAGGTGCCTTCGTTCTGCGACGCGGCGTTATCTCTGCCCGCTAAAGCCGCAAAAAAAAGCGCCGTCCCTTCAAGGGAACGGCGCTGGATCATAGAACGAAACTGCGCATGCGTAGTCATGGACAATCAAAACACTCCGACTTTCCCTTCGGCGTCGTCTTCCCACTCAATGCACAAGCGCGCAGGTGCTGCCCCGATGTACGAGACGCTTCGACAGCCCGCGCATTCGGCAACGATGCGCACCGTCTCGTCAGCCGTCAAAAGCCTGAACGTATCCGCGCCGCAGCTAACACAACGCATCGGTTTCGCTTCGGTTGTCACGTCGTGGCTCCCTTGCGGGGTTTCCGCGACTTTTTCACCGGCGCCGGCGGCGCGTCATAACCAAAACGCCCCCATGCTGCGGCGTCAATCGGCACCGGATTCGTTCGCCCCGTTGCGAGGTTTACGAATACGGCCGAATACGACAGCGTCCCGGTCCGGAAAAGCGTCCACAGCAGATTGAACGCCTGCACGGCAATCGCCTGGTTAATCACCAGCGACTGCCGGCTCAGCGCCTCGGCCATGGAGCAAGAAGGCGTATCGTCGCCCCTGTCGTTCTTTGCATTCAGCAGATCCGGGAACAGGTCGCCCACATGGGGCAACCGGTCATGCCGGGCCTTACCGAATTCGCCAAGCACGACCTGGCCACGATCCGTCTCGTTACCGCAGTCAAGGTAATAGCGGCATGACCCGCGCTGCGCCGCCTTCACGATTGCATGCCGCGCGCGACGCGAGTCGACGCAGCCCACTACAATGTCAGCACGGATACGGGTGCTGGAATCGACCCGCTGCGGCAACGCCGTCCAGTTCGTACCCATGAGATGGTTTAACCGGTTGACGAGCAGCAGCGCCTTGTACTGACCGACGTCGCACGGATAGAACCCCTGCCGTCCGACGTTCGTCTCGCTCACCGTATCATCATCCAGCACCGTGCAGTCGATACCGCCCGGATGCCCGAGGGCCATCATCGCATGATGCAAACGCGCGAGGCTGGGCAGAAACGCGCTGCCCGTCCCCCCTGCGCCGACAACAACGACATGCCATGGCTGCGTCACCATCTGTTGCGGGATGCGATGAATAATCGGTTCCATCATCGCACCGCCGCATCGAGCGCCGCCGTCCAGGCCTGCGGCAACTGATCAAACTTCTCGAACCGCCCGTTGATGCACAGTCGCAGCGCCGTCGACGTCCTCTCACCATCACAATGGCCGAGCACGAACGCGAACTTCACGTCATGCCGGTCATCGTCGTTGTCGGTACGCGAGAAATACGCCCCGCCTGTGCCGTGCGAGTGGCAGTCGACCACGCAGTGCTCACCGTCGCGCAAATCCGGGCGCTGATAAACCAGATGGCCCGGGCCACGGGATGTCGCTTCGAGCTCGACGAGCCTGAAGAGACGCGTGACGGCGTCCCATATGACCCACGCTCCCGTTTCGTCCGGGCATGCCCGGCGCGCCTGAGACCGGAAATCAGCAAGCAGCGACGGTGGCACCGGCGGACACAGCAGCTCGGTCGCTTCTACCACCTTGCCGTATGGCACGGCGGTCGCGACGTTCCAGAGCGCGAGGCACCGCACGACACGAAGCCATGGACGCAGCACTTCAAGATAGACGCCATCGGCGGCCACCAGCAGACGCTCACCCGGTCGGACCATCTGCGCCACGCTTTCGCGCGACGGGACCATCACGGTCGGAAACGACGCCTGAAGCACGGTATCGACAGGATTCATACACGCCCCCCGAACTTGCCGGCAACCACCTGCTGTGCCGACGCCTTCATGGGCACGAGTACCTCTTCCGGATAGCCTTCAGCAAATCGTCCATCCAGCATGTCCCGCCAGAACGCGTATTCGCCGTTCGGGTAGCTCACGCGCTTGCCACCAGCATTCGGATGCGTGAACGCCGAATCAAAGAAGCCCGCTTCCCAGCCCGCGATCGACTTCACGTCGATGCGCTTCGGGACGCGCGCCGTGCCAATGCAGATCCGCCCGTGGTCCCACGTGTTGAAGTAGGGAGGCTCGAAGACCGGCGTGTCGGGTAGTGGCCGGGCTGCGCCCTTCACCGCGAACACCGAGAAGCCGTCGACGGCCGCACGGAAGATCAGTCCCGGGTGCGGAACGATCGCCGAGCGCTCGCCATCAAGCTCCTCGCACCTGAAGAAAACACGGCGCAGCGCCGGCGGGCACCACCAGGTCACCGCCTTCGGCGACAGACCGATGACGTTGCCTGGCAGGAACTCCGCCTTCGGCGCCGCCGCCTCGTTGATCTGCCTGAGTGCCAGCAGCAGCGCATCACGATCGAGCGGCTGGCCCGCGCCGATGACCGGGCGGGCAGTTTTCGGATCAACGAGAACCGGATGCACCGTTGCATACTTCGCGGCGCCATCTTCGCTTGCGTACAGCAGCATTGCGGAGCGCAATGCAATGTCGGCCCCGGTGGGGCCAGTCACGATTGAAGTCATGTTTATCCAGATCAGTAGAGGGGAACGCTTACCAGCGACAGCAGCGTGTCGAGGCATGCGAGCACCCGGAGTGCATGGGCCCAGTCCGTGTACTGCGTACGGATGGCTTTTGAAGTCGAAGCGAGCGGGCTGAAACCGAGATACGTGGTTCCGTCACCGCTGTTGCCGGCATTGTCGTAATGGATGTCGAGCAACTCTTCCGTCCACCCATTCCACTGGTAGACCAGCGTGCAGGGTGCGTAGACAGGGTTGGTGAAATAGCTGATGTGCAATATGTCGCGCTTGCGATGCGTGGGCATCAGTGCCTCGAGCGCGAGCAGCGCAGTACAGACACGACGCGGAAGGCCCGTGAGCCGGTTGCGCAGAGCACGCAGACCGGACGGGCTCAGGTAATCGGCGTACTGCGGCCGACACCTGACCACACGAAACTCCGGCGACATGTCATCGGGCTGGATGACCGGCCGCACCGACGATGGAAGAAACCGGGCAAGCGCCTCTCCATCATCAAAGCGGTCCTTCAGCAGCTCCGCCGCGTCCTTGTCCGTGATCGACTCGTCGCCGTCCCAGTACCAGCAGGAAAACTCGTACATGAACCAGTCCGGCGCGCGAATCCACATCGTCTGCGCGCCGGCCCTGAAGATCGCCGATATCACGGTGCGAAGCAGCAACGGGTGCGCTGCGCGCAGCTGGTCGGCGACCGGCGCCATGGCATAGACGTGGTCGTCGGGCAGCTCGATGCCAAAGAAAAGCGGCGTGGGATCGTCCGCACTGGTCTGTGAACTGTCGCAGTGTTCCGTGTATTCAAGCACCGCGGCGGAATCGAACAGGACCGGCGCGAATGTGAGCCGCTGGAACGTCGCTGGTACCTGGCGGCGGTACCACGCGAAAAACGCCTGCTGGAATGCGTCTGCCGCGCTCGTGGGATTTTTAACGTCGTAGGCGCGTAGCGGCCCGTACCGGAACTGCCGCTCGACCAGTGCCGTTACCGACGCCGGCTCGCGGAACTTCAGGAACGCCGTTGACGGTACGTCGTGCGCAACGGCGGGAAGCGTCAGAAAACCAGAGGCAGGTCGACGTCGGGAAGGGGCAAGGGCGCACGGTTGCCCGCGGTCGCTGCCCTCTCCGATGCCGTGATCAGTTGATGCAGGATCGAACAGCATTTCTCGTTGTCCTTGTGAGAAACAAAAACCGCCCTTTCGGGCGGTTGCTTGGAGTTGAGGAAGCTGTCCGGGTCGGACAGCAGCCTGAGCAGGGTGGTCCTACGCATGGGCGCCCTTGGCACCGGCCGCACGGACGAACTTGTAGCGGGCCACCTCCCCGCCAATCTCCGGGCCGTCAACCGTCGCGGTCGTCAGTTCCGGGTACTGCGCGGTATAGAGATCACGCACCTGATCCGGCGAGAACGTCGGACCAGGGTCTAGCAGGTTCACGCCGTTGTAGGTGAATTGGCGAATCAGGGCTGCAATGCTGATGGACATGGGTGACCTCACAGAAGGCTGAGAAGATCGGTACCGGTGTTGCCACCGGCTGCGGGTGCGGCTCCGGCGGCTTCGGACGCGGCCGGCGATGCGTCTGTCGATCCCGCGTCAACTGCGGCAGGCCCCGTCGCATCGTCGTCATCGTCGTCTTCCTCGCTCTCGCCGGATGAAGCGGGCGTCGCCTTCTTTCCACCCTTCGTGAGCGCCTTCTGCGCCTTGCCAGCCTGTGATTTCTCGGCGGCCTGCAGGATCGCCGTCGTTGCGGCGACCTGCTCATCGAGCGAACGGTGAGCGGCGGAAAAGGACTGAACGGCGGCCGCAAACCCTTCATCGAGTTCAACAGGCAATCCGTTGAGTACGAGCGGCTGCCGAAGCACGGCTTCTTTCGAATCGCCCCGCGGCACGACGACGACCACCATCCTCTCGCCATCCATCTTCAACGAGAGCGACAGTTTGCCAATGGCGCGTACCATCGGCTCCAGTATCTGGAACATGAGAAACACTCCTTGAAAAAAAGAACGCCGCGCAGTGGCGGCGTCAATCAGAAAGCGGCGGCAAGGCCGCCGGGGAATCAGAATCTGAGGACCTTCGGCAACCTGCCCGTGTAGTCGAAACCTTCGACCGCGAGCAGCGCCTCGATGACCTCGCCCTTCGACTTTGCAAATACCTTCTTGAAGTTCTCGCCGAGCGCTGCGCGGATGCCCAGCTCGTCCGCGACAACCATCATTTCCGACTTCGTGATGAGCTCGAGGAAGTCTTTGGAGAGCTTCCAGTGTTTCTTCAGGTCGAGCTTGTGATGCCTGCATAGCTGCGTGAGGTAGCTGACATCGAGCCCCTCGATCGCGGCGAACGTGATGGCGAGCATCAGGTTCGACTGGATCTCGGCGCTGGTTGCCTGCACGGCGGTGGCTGCCCTGGCCAGATCACTTACCGGGGGCTTCTCATCAGTCAGGCGCTCCCAGAAGGTGCTGAACGCCGTGTCGCTGATCTGCCGTGAGTGCCCCGATAGCACGATCGCAATCAGGTATTGCCGCGCCAGTTCGCTGTTATTGCCGATGTCTCGACGCAGCGCCTTGCGCCAGAGCGCAACGCGATACGCCTTGACCCGGTCCGACTCGGCAACGACCGTGACCGATATATTGGTCCCTGCCGGCGACGCAGCAGTGCTACCTGCCTTTGCGGCCTGCTTCCTGTCGTCGCCCTTCGACGCAGCAGGAGCGGCTGCCGACTTTTCGGCGTTGATCCGCGCAGCAACCTTCTTCATGTTGCAGACAGTGTCGAAGCACTGGCCACGATAGACCTTGCCCAGGGAATCGGGCAGGCCACTGACGGCTACGCCGTAGTTCTGGCAGGCGTGGCAGGCTTTCGCCTGCTCCTCACCGACGCCGTTCGCTCCTTCGACGGCCAGTTGCGTGCGGGTATGGTTATCGCCCGCGCGCACGATACGCACGACCGGAAACTCATCTCGCAGGCCTGCGGCCGTCGCTTCGAGCTGCTTCTCCGTTTTCTCGTTGAAGCACGCCCGGTTCGTACAGTTGCCGGAAGCGATCGACTCGCCGAAGAGCGCCGATTGCGTTGCCGAATTGTGCGGACACGCCGCACAGTCCGTCCTGTCGAAAATGGCCGCCGACAGCACGCACGAAGCGGCCTCGATCACCTTCTTCAGTTCCTGCACCGTGCGCTTTTCGGCGACGATGACAGGGAGCAGTGCGTCCTGCTTGTCCTTCGCCAGCGCCGCGAGCAGCTCGGCGTGGGCAATGTTGATCTGACGTTCGCTCAGTGCATCGAGCACCGCCTTCGAACAGTTCAGTAGCGCGAGACGGCTATCCAGTGTCGAGCGTGACCAGCCAAGCATCCTGGCCACCACATCGCGATCGCCACCATGCAATCCGAGAAGCTCGGCGGCATCGACGGCTTCTTCAGCAGGCGAGAGGTTGTCCCGCTGGATGTTCTCGGTGAGCGCAATACGCCGCGTTTCGACGTCATCGACGTCCTTTACAACGATGGGCATCGCATAGTTTTCGCCGTGCGCTTCCATGGCCGCGCGATAGCGGCGGCCACCAGCGATCACCTCATAGTCACAACCGTCCTCTGTAACAGGACGGACGAGGATCGGCGTGTCAACGCCGTGCTCGCGTATCGACGCGGTCAGTTCCGCCAGTGCCTTCGGATCGAAGTAGCTCCGCGGATTGCGGCCAGGCCTGATACGTTTAAGGGGAGCAGTAAGTTGCTGTTGCATTGCAGGTTCTCCTGAGTGGGAACCTGCCCCCGGGTCGGGAGAGGCTCCCGATGGGGTTAAGATGAATGCCGGGTGTTCCGGCTGGCTCGATGCGTCAGCGACGCGATGGGTGAAACAACGATACCTGCGGCGCGGCGCTCCAGATCATCGGAAACCGCGCAGATTCATACCGGCTTTTGCCGGAATGAAAAAAGCCCGGCGCAAAGGCCGGGCGTGGATCAGAAAAGAGACAGCTGGTCGATCGCGTCAAACATGCGCTGTGCCGGTGTCGCCTGCACAGCGTCCTCGAACAGATCGGTCACAGATGTGCCCGTAGCCGCTGGCGCTTCGGCTATCGCGATATCGCCGTCGACCGGTTCCTGCGAAGCGGGCACCACATCTTCAGCGGCCTCGCTCCGCCCGTCGGGCGTCGCGACCGGATCTCCATCAGTCGCTTCGAGGCGGGCGCGCAGCTTCCACCGCCATCCCCCCAGGATATGCGCAGGCGTGTACCACAGCCCCCACACCTGCGCGGACAGGGCATTGCCATGCACGACAATCGCCGGAATATGCAGCAGCGACAGCTGGACATAGGCCATGTGAACGCAGCACGGGTCGATGTCGATACACGTTGCATGCAGTGCGCGCTGATAGTTGAACCCTGCGTCGTTGAGCGACTCGGCCGCCGCGATCACCATCCCGGCGGCACCGCATGCAGGCTCCTGGAGGCGCATGAAGCCGTGGGCCTTCACCGCATCGCCGCCGTCGCCGATGATCATTTTCGCCATGAGGCGCGAGAGTTCATACGGCGTGAAGAACTGGCCGGCGCGGTCATTGCCGAGCTCCAGCATCATGTAGGCAGCGCCGAGCACGTCGGTGAGGCCAGCGCCGGCAACACGCATCTCCTCGACGCGCTTCTCGAACGAGAGCACCAGTTGCGCGAACATCCGGGCAAAGCGATCGATCTCGTCTTTGGTGTACTTCCCGACAATCTCGAGGTATCGCTTTTCCCGCACCTGAAACTGCGGCTGATCGACGCTGTTGCTGATCGACAGCGCGCAGATCTCGACGAAATCGGAAAACACGCCATGCAGGTGATGACGCTGCGAGAATTCGCGGATCAGCTTCACCAGTTCTCGCTGGTGTTCGTCCGCGGTGGCATTGTGCTTCGAGACAGCGCTCCTGCGACTCATCGTCCGTCTCCGGCCACCACACGACGAAGCTGCGTGTCGAGCAGCTCTGCCAGATGATCGAAATCGGGAACGGTGCCCTCGCGCAGCGAGCGCTCGATATCAATGCGCACCAGTCCGCGCACGAAGCTGCGGCTAACCGCAGGCATTGCTGCCGGCGTGGCGTATCTGCGTCTCGTCTTCTCGACGATGCGCTCGACAAGCGCGCGATAGACATGCCGCAGTTCGGCCATCGTCGCCGCCGTCGTCGGCACCCGGATGATCCGACGGCTCGGGTCGACGGCGCCGAGCGTGTGATCCTCAATCCGGGCGAGCGCGTAGTAGCTGCGCCACGCGGCGGTCTGCGCGTCGATAAACGCATTCACAAGCTGGTTGTACATGTCTGCTCCTGGAGAGCCGACGGGCATGCCCCGATGGGGTATGCCCCGTCGGGAAAATGAAAAAGATGCGGCTATACGCCGAAGTGATGGCGAACGCGGCGACGGCGTTCGGCGAAAGGACGACCGCACGTCACAGCAAGCGGCGCGGTCCCAACGAGACAACGAAGGGCTGCGGTGCGGCAGTACGTCGAATAACGGTGCTTCGCCCTGATGATCCTGACCAGCTCCTGATCGGGCAGGCCGTGCAGCAGATAGATCTGCATGCCAAGGCGGAGGATTCGTTCACGGTTCATGGTGCGTCCTGAAAGACGGGAGCACCCCCGCAACGGGTGTGTTCCCGTTGTGGGTTGAGACGAAGATGGCGTCCGCGAGGCGGACAGTGTCGATGCGTCGATGACGCGCAATGCCATTCAATCGTAGAGGCATGCGTGCGCCGCGCAAGCGCGAATGCACACGAATACCGTGCCGCTTTGGGTTGCGACAACGCAGACGGCTCACAGCAGGATGTCCACAGAATCCGTGGACAACCTTGTGGATATCGCGCACCCGATGCCGTACGTCGCGGCCAGCGCCTGGTCTGCCCAAAGATTGCGCAGCAGGTAGCCCGTCAACCGGTTGACGGCCTTGACCCGGAATGCTCGACGAAACCATATAGCTTTTGCCGTTAAGCTCACGCCTCTGCGCCTCTTCCGTTCAGCGTCAAAGCCGTCGCCTTTTGCACGCCTTTTGACCACCTGACAGCGATAGGCACGCGCCAGAATCAGAGACAGGCGAAAGTGCCGAGGCACATCCGGACAGGCTCATGACCGAAACAGATATTCAGCCAGAACCCGATTCGCTCGTATCGCGGCGTGTCTCGTTCCAGACCGCACCCGGCAGCTTCGGTGAGGGAACGGTGCTGCTCCACGACCTGAGCACCGACATCCTCGTAGTGCTCGACGACCTGGACGGCTCGCACTGGAAAGGTCCTGCGGAACTTGCCGACCTGGTCGATCAATAGCTATCCGTACGACGGCCGCCCGCGCGCGGCCCGTTTCGGAATGGGGGATACCACATGGCACATGTATCTTTCGATGGCGGTACGGTTCCGCTCGATGACGTTCAGGAAAATCCCGCGAAATATGCCCGACGTCTAGAACGCACGAAGGTCACACCCGGCTTCGCGCTGTGCCTGTGCAAGCCCGCCAATGCCAGTCTGCGCCTCGTTATCCGCCGCTACCGCAGTCTCTTCCACCTCGCTGGCTGGCCCGACGATGGCCATAGGCACGCACCCGACTGCGCGTTCTTCAAGGACCCGAACCGCCGCCCGCTGCCGGGCTCAGGCGATCCGAAGGCGGCGATCGTTGCAACGCCCGCGGGCCTGAACATCAGGCTCGACGTCTCGCTGACGCAGCGCGAGGTCCGTCCGGATCGCGGCAAACCTGCTTCGCCTTCCGGCACCCGCACGAGCCGCCGCTCCGCCACCCTGCTCGCGTTCCTGCAGGCGCTCTGGGCCGCTGCCGGCCTGCACTGCTGGAACGGCCTCGCCACAACCCGCCATTGGGGTCTTTGCAACGCGCAGCTGCTGGGTGAACTCGGCGACGCCATCGTGAACGGGCGTGGTGCGCAGGACGTCCTTCATGTCATGCGCCGCTACCAGGAAGCTGACCGCGCCACGATCAACGCCGAGTTCGACGCGTTTGTTGCCGGACTCCGGAATGACAGCGGTGGTGTAACACGCGGCGTGCTCGTCGGTGAGATCGCCGAAGTGGCTCCCACCCCGTATGGGCATTCGCTGATGCTGCGGCAGAACCCGCGAAAGTATTACGCCAGCACCGCGCTCGTCGACCACGCTTCAAAGACCTGGCCGCATGCATGGAAAGCCCTGGGCGACCGCGCCGCGCGCATCGTCGCTGTCCTGCTTGTCGAACGAACGGTCAAGGGACATCTGCGCGTCGTGGGCCTCGCGCTCATGCTTTGCTCGAGCGCATATATTCCGTGCGATTCGATCCACGAGGTAGCAATGGCTAACCGGCTCGTCGCGGAGCATCGATCTTTCGAAAAGCCGATGCGGCTTGCGGAAGGCGATGACATGCTGCCTGACTTCGTGCTGCGCGATACCGAGCCCCGCACCCATATCGAGGTCTATGGCATGAATGGCATGGACTCGTACGAAGCGCGAAAAGCGGAGAAACGGGAACTGCGGCGCCAGCGCGGTATTCCTGCTGTCGAATGGGACATCGACCGCACCGAACTTTCCACCATCGCGCTGCCGCCGACCGTTCATTCCCGCGCCGCGAACTTGACTTCGTAGTTGGCCACGTAACGTGGATCGTGCGCAATTCGCGCTCCCTTCAACGGCAGCTTCCAGTACGAGGACAGCATGCAAGGCAAATCCTTTTTCATCGACCGCGTCGTATCCCGCTCGCGCGAGTGGCAATGCCGGTTTCCCGCATTGGTAGCGGCCGCACATGACACGAGATCCATTTCGGGCGGCCGGCAGATCGTTGCGGCGGCAACGGACGAAACCGGAATGCGGTGCGCATTTTTCAGCAACTACGGCTCGCTGCTCGACTTCCGTTCAACGTGGGCGGAACTCGCGCGCGCAAAAGCCTGGTGGCATTTCGTGGCACGCTGGAATTTCTTCGTGTTCGCCGGCGATCGCGACATAGCGACGACAGGCCGACTTGGCCCGCCTATCGAGCGCGCGATCGCACTGGGAGCCGACGAGGTGTCTCTCGCCAGTGACGCCTCCTTCGTTGAATTTCTCGACCTTGCGGAAGCGCGTGCGCGTCGCACCCTCAGCCCCATCGCGCCATACAACAGCAACCAGAGCATCGGTCGCATCGCCGGTACCCTCATTGCCGCCAGCTAGCATCAGCAAAAGCTTCCTGGCTCGCGAAGCAAAACGTATGACGAATTCGCTGCCTGCGGCAACCATGTGAATTGACGGCGTTCTAAGGCGATTCTCGGGGTTTGCGAAACGCGATGAAACGGCAATAATGCCTTTCCCGTGCTAACCCACCGTCCCCCGAGAGATGATCGAACAGCTTTTCCCCTGCCCGCACTGTGGCGGACGGCCCAAGGTCGGCCGCTCCCAGCGCGTCGTCGCGCGCTTTGGCGACGCGGAATACGACTACAGCGAGTTTGGAAAGGATGCAGGCCCCCCGAGGCTTGGCGATACGTTACCGCGCCCACTCACTGCGCCGCAGACCGAAAAGCTCGTTTCCATTTTTTGCATGGAATGCGGCGTTACCACGGACTGGGAATCGGTCGGAGACAACGAAAAAGCGGCCCTGGAGCGTTGCGCGGCGGTGTGGAACCGTAGGCTGGACCGCCCCGCGACCACGAATGGCAGTCTGCAGGATCTCATCGAAAAGGAAGTGGGTGCGTGCGACGTCCAGTACGTGCTTAACCTGCTTGCGCGCAATGAAGGTGACTGGGCCGAGCGGGGGCCGATCTTCGCGCAGCTCGCGCAGCGACTCGTTGACGCCACCGTCGTCACGATCGATTCGTGGCCCATCGACCCGGTCCTGCACGACGCAGCGCGTTACCGCAAGCTCATGCAACTTGCGAAGTGGGTCGACATCGACGGCGAACGGCACATCCAGTTTCCGAAGGTACCGACGCCGCGCGAGCACAATGACATGCTGTTCGAAGATCGGATCGCGGCTGCAATCGACAGCATGCCCGATCGGGATCGCTGGTGACCCGTTACCGTCATTCAAGCTCTCACAGCTCCAGGTCTGCTTCCAGCGGGGAACGGCCATTCGGTCGTTTAGATCAACGGGTGCGCTCGGCCTTTGTGGAAATTGCTCGTGGTGGATTCAACCAGTTCGCGGCGACACAGTGTCGCCGCCGCGCTTGTTGTCTTTCACAGCTTGCCATGAGCGGAAAGAATTTCGAATACCCGCACCGCCTTATCAAACGCACATTTAATAGCCGCTTCGGCACTGTCGTGTACGCAGCGTGCGATGCGTTTCACTGCGTGCTCCGCGGACCGGGTTTCAAGGCGAACCTCGTACAGGCTACTTCCTGAGCGCTGGTCCACATGCTCGATCACCAGTTGACAATCCGAGATGTAGGTACTGTACGGTAGAAGGCGCAATAGTTGCACGGCCGCTTCTGCCTCGAGACATGCGGTTTGAGGGAGACCGAGATAGGCTATTTGCAGTCCAATTCCCATCACTGCCTCCCAATCCAAAACGTCGAATCTTGCGAACGCTGGTAGCCGTCAATCGCATCATCGCGCCGACCGAGTTGGGTGGGCTGACGCAGATCAACGAAAACCCGACTCGACAGCCTAGGGCGTAACCGGTGCTCATCAATTACCTGTCCGTCCGCGATCGTTAAGGTTCATTCGACGCCTGCCGGCACGCGCGGAGGCATTCACATTCCTGCGGCCGATGGCAGGCATCGAATAAACCTTAACGAGAAGAGGCTTCCGCGCGGCAACGAACGAAAAAAAGCCGGCGCGAAGCCGGCTTCAAAGGGTTCTAGCTAATTCCGAGGGCCAACGCCAGAACCTGAGAGACAACACATTGTGCCGACATCTACCCTGCGCTCGCGCCAATAAGGTGGTCGTTTTCACCGCCATTTGAGCTCCGCATGTTTCCACATGATTTCGCGACGTCGCCTCAAGCGCTAAGCGCACGATATAGCGCCTGTCGTGATATGCCGAGCTCCGCGGCCGCGTGCGTCTTGTTGCCGTTCGCACGCTCGAGCGCCGCGCGCACCTGGTCGCCCGTCACCGCATCCCGCTTTTTCCTGTCCTGCATCGCGAAAGTCGACAGGTAGGCGTTCGCCTTCGTCCTCCGGCTGTGCCCGGCCGCCGCCACGACCTGACGCATCGCTTCGAGATGTCGCTCCGCATCGGGACGCTCGTCGGCACCCTTGACCGGCGCCGGCACACCACTCACACGCTCGTATAGCGTTTGCAGGAAGGCGTGCCGCAGCCCATGGCTCGTGATGCCAAGCCCCGCCTTCGTTACGCCGTGTTTATCCAGCACGTAGTAGTACCAGTCACGCCATTGCCGCAATGTCCGGTCAGCCGGCACCGTCGAGCCGGTCATCCCGTTCTCGAGCAGCGCGGCCTCATGCAGGATCTCGAGCTTAGCCTCGATCGGAACTTCACGCGCCCTCCCGCCCTTTGTGCCGCGCGTCACCGACAGCATGCGCGGATTTCGCACCGCTTCGGCCGGGCGCAGCATGAAGCTCTCTTCGACACGCAGGCCGAATGCGGCCTGCAGCTTCAATTGCACCGCTGTCCGTGGGCACGTCCGTGCGATCTCGGCAATCTTCTCCTCCGCGTCGACGTCGTGTGCGGACCACGACTTGTCCTCGGTCGCGACGTATGAACGCACAAGTCCGTTCTCCCGCCTGTCTACATAATCGCCCAGCGTGAGAACCAGGTTGGGCTTGCCGACCCACTCCGCGAGCGCGCGCAGGTACGTCAGCTTGTTTTCGATCCGGCCCCCGCTTTGCCCCTTCCCGACCCACAGTTTCACCAGGAACTCGACATGCTTGTGTTTCAGCGACCACGGCGTCTGTGGCGCATAGCCATGCTCGCGCAGTTCCACAAATGCCTTGCACAAGGCGCTTGCGCGCTGTTCCTGCGTCTTGATCGATAGCGCCTTCCGGCTCACGCGGCTTTTGCTATGGATGTCCGCCACGTGTGTATCGAGCAGGTTGATCAGCTCCTCGGCGAACGCCGCCGGCAGCCGGTATGCGCGGACAGTTGCCCGCACGTTCAGGATTGCAGCCATGCGTTTTCTCCATATTCGTTGTTGGCTCGCCTGCGAGAACCACCGGCACCCCTACCTGATGCCGAGTTGGTCCTCGCCGCGTGTGTATTCGTCGCCGCGCAACGCGGCTTCGCCTATGTGCCCCGGCGCGGGGTCCTGCGCTTCCTGAACCTTTAGCGATTCCATCCGATCAGCCAGCGACACGGGAAGTGCGTGCGCTTGGACTGTCCAACCTGCTGCCTTCATCGCGACATCCGCGCTTCGCGCATGGTGTCGCCGATGATCTGCGCGGGACGTGTGTCCGGCGCTGCGCGCAAACCGCTGCGCGCGTACAGCTTCGTGGCTACCCTGCCAGCCGGACGCTTGCGCGTCTCGGCGCGTCATCCGCGTGGCGGTGACCGCGCCGGGCTATGTGCCGGGCAATTCCTGTTGCGTGTTCGGGTACGGTACGCCCACCGTTATCTCTTCCGTCCGGGGAGTCGCGTTCGCCGGCGTTGCCAGCCCGCAGGACCTCCCCCGCCCCCAAGCACACTCACCTCGGCCGCTGTGTATCGGGCTTCCTGAGTGCACCCAGCATCGTTCGCTGAAAGGGCGCGCTTAGACGCACAAGGCGCGGTGCGAACTGTCCGACTGTCCGCCTCCACATTCCCTCATGTGTGTACACGGCGCAAAACCGCCGCCGATCGTATGGATATCGCACTCTCCGGTGGTCCTCACCCTGGATCACTGGGGACTTGATGTGATTGAAAAAAAAGCCGCGTCACTGTGCGGCCCTGGTCACTTTGTTGATTCAGGCGAGTGAGAGCCTGACTGAAGACGAGCGGAGGCCTTCGCACTCCGTTTCGATGCGTCCATGACGCGGTAGGTGAATGAAGCATAGGGCAATGTCACAGACCGGGACGGCCGAAAGCAGGGCTGATGCGGCATGCTTTGGATGACTTGACATCGTATCGCGCTGGCTAGACTGGACAAGGCCAAACTGACACTTAAGTGTCAGTTTGCGCGGCGATCCGCATGCGCCGCGCGCGAAGTGACACTTAAGTGTCAGTTATCTGTCACTTCGCGGCTCTGATGACCTGAACCCAAGGAGCGCTCTTGAAAACCACAGTCTTCGCCGTCGATGTCGGATACGGCAACACCAAGTACGCCTATCGCGCGGCCAGCGGCACGGTCGCGACCGGCATGTTTCCGTCGCTCGCGCCGCTCGCTGCGAGCCGCACCCTTTCCGGCTACGGCGAAAACGTCCTCGCCTCGCGCAAGGTCGCGATCATCAGCGTCGAGGGCGTCGAGTATGAGGTCGGCCCGGATGTATCGCTCACCGCGGCGTACGGCAATACCGGGCGCGCACTGTCGAACGATTTCGTGCTCTCCGATAACTACGCTGCCCTGCTTGCAGGAGCCATGCATTTCTCGGGCGTCGCGCATATCGAGCGGCTCGTGCTCGGCCTGCCCGTGCACAACATGCAGCGCTTTTCGACAGCGCTGAAGGAGCGCTTCGCCGGCGAGATCGATGCCGGCAGTCACCGCGTCACCATCGAGAAGGTCGTCGTCATTCCGCAACCGCTTGGCTCGCTGGTATCTGCGTCCGGCAACCGGCAGAACGAGTTTGGCCGGGACAGCGCCCATCTGGTGGTCGACGTCGGCTATTTCACCACCGACTGGGTGTATGCGAACGGCTTCACGATGGACGACAAACGCAGCGGCGGCATCCCGGGCGGCGCATCGCAGATCTATCAGCGGATCGCGAGCCTGATCGCGCGCGATGAAGGTGAGGCTGTTGAAGACATCGAGCGGATCGACAAGGCATTGCGTGAGCGCACGCCCTTTTTCTTTTACGGCAAGGACATCGACCTTGATCCATACCTCGAGAAATCGCAGCCGCTTATCGCAGGCGTCGTGAAGGAAATGCAGAACAACGTCGGTCAGCTCACGAGTGTGCGCTCGATCGTTCTGTCAGGTGGTGGCGCCGCGCTGTATGCCCACGCGATCCGGCGCGCGTTTCCGCGTGTGACCATTGAAATGATCGACGCGCCGTGCCTCGCCAATGCCAAGGGGTTTCTCGTCGTCGGCGAAGCGGGACTGGCGCATGAGCGTCTACGCGACAACGCGAAGGCGTGATGGACAAGTTTCCGATGAAGCTGGTCATCGATCCGGTGACCACGCCGCTGCTGCACGCGAAGCTTGCCGAGGCGCGCACCCCACGTGAGCGCGCCTCACTTCTGCGCTCGATTGCCGAAGCGGCACTCAGGCTGCAGTTCCCTGAACCTTCAACGCATGCGCAACAGGCAAAGAATATGGCCGCGACTCCCCCCGCTAGTGACGCCGGCCCCGGCACATTCTTGCTACAACACGCTGTTGCGCCCGCGGATGCGCACACGAATCTTTCCAACGAAGGCGCAGGCGGGACGTTCGATTCGGCAGGCATCGCTGACCAGCTCTCCAGTTTTTTCTAGCCGGGACCGAGCCATGACTTTTTCCTGTCGGGCTGGCATACGTCTTCCACCTTATCTACGGAGAGCCCTTTAGAAATGCATCCTTTCCGAAAAATGGCTGCATTCTGGTGATAAGAAAGTGCAGCGCCTTGACTTCGCTGCACGTCTGCAATGATGGGTTATGGCATCGGTGTTCACGACGCGACGCGTCGCGCGCCGGTGCGAGGAGACACCTGATGGACATGCTGCATCAACTGCTTCAGCACCTGGCGCCTGGCGAGCCCCGCACCTGGCTCTTTCTCGCGGTCGTCGTCGCATGCGGCGTTGCTGGCTGGTATTGCGCCGACTTCCTGTTTGACATGCTTGAGCGCAAGGAGGATTAATGGATACGCTGCTGCACTACTATCAGGCATTCAATCGCCTGCCGTTCGTCGCGCGCCGCGCCGTGCTTACGATGCTGTTCTTTGCTGTGCTCATCTTCGGCGTCAAGGTCCAGCCGCTGAGCAACGATCTCGCAGGCCTGGCATTTCTCGTTGGTTGGGCCGCGTTCGTGTGGGCAACCGGCCTCTGGATCGTTCTGCGGGGCGCGCTCGTCGTGCTCAAGTGGTTTCTGTGGTTGCGCTACTGGTAGGCGAAGATGCAACGGGCGAAAAAAAAGCGTCTCCCGGATGGGAGACGCTTTCGTTCAAGGGATCGTTTCCTAGTGCGGTCTCGAAGCCGCCACAAGCGCAAGACGCTGCGTGCAAAAATCCCACGCGTCGAAAAATGACTGGTCGCGGCACGCGTAACGCGTGTTGCCCGCAACCGTCCGGTCAAGCACATCAAACGCCACTGCATCAGACTTGCCTACAGGTTGACGTCCACCCGCAGCGCCGTTCGTTGCGATGATTGCGAAGCCGCCTACAAGAACACGGAAAGCACTCATTCCAGACTCCATAGGAAAAGGCCCGTGGCTGTCTCCCGATGGGGAGATCCCCACCGGGTGATTGAAAAGATGGCCAGCGCACTGGCCCGAAGAAACTCAACCGCTCACGCCGCAATCGCCGGAACCTGTGTTGCAGGCACCGTCGGCATGCGCGGTACCGCAGGCACATCGTTGTCACACTGCACGCGCCATTCATCGGCGAAGTCGGTGCCGCGCACCCGTGGCCGATGAATAATTGCCACGTACCCTTCGGCGCGAAGCCGCTTTGCCAGCTCGACGCCGGCGAACACACCCGGCGACTTTCCTGTCTTCGGGTCCACGGCATCGAAATCAACGAAGATGTGCACGACGCGGATACCCAGACCTTCGGGCACGACGAACTGCTGCAGCAAGACACGATTGAGACAGTACCAGGCTGGTATGCCAAATTTCGCGAACGCTGCATATGCGTTCTCCAGGCCCTCCGCAACACCGATCTCGCCGTTGACCGGATCCATCAGTCGCACGGCGCCACCCGCAAGCGGGTTAAGCGTCATGTCGTTGAGCTTCGGTTCGAGAATCTCGCCGTCGCCGGAGACGATCTTCGCCTTCGCTGGCCTGATCCGGTCAAGAAACGTGCGATGCAGCGTGCCAAGCCGACCATCCGGCAACTCGTAGCGCGCGACGATGCCGGGCCAGCTGCCGATGACCTTCCTGTCATGCCGGTACTCAAGCATGCCGAGGCGTAACGCCGGCGACGGGGCAGCGCATAACCGTGGGACACGAGTGCCGAGGTAACGCATTGCCATGTCGCCACCCGATAGCGGCTTTGCGCTTTCCCACATCGAGTTCAGACGCCGGGCAACAAATTCAGGACTAGCCTTTCGCTTCGGCTTTGGTGCTTCAAGAGAGCCGGCGACAGGCAGTGGCCGCGGCGCTGGTGCGCCGTCGAGCTCGCGCATCAGACGGTACAGCCCCATCCGGTTGACCCGCGCGATCAGCTGCAATCCATCACCGGCCATCGGATTGCCATCGTTGCATTGACGGCAAACCCAGTCGCCGCGACCACGCTTGTTGTCGTAGGTAAAGCGATCCGTGCCGCCGCAAACAGGACATGCGCACGCGTTGCCGGTAAGCCGGTCCGCAGGCACACCATAGCTCACGAGCAGCGGGATCCACTGCTCAGCCGGGAGCGTGAATTCCCGCAGCTTGCGCTGCAACCATTCATACTTCTCGGGCGAAAGCCCTCCACCATTGAAACTCATGATCACTCTCCTTCAGGGAAGTGGGTTAGGTCGATGCCTGAGACAGGCGTGAGAACGCGTGCTCAAAGAAGCGGCCGAAGCAGGCGGCTTGTTTCAGCAGACGTCGGGATTGGGAAGGGAAGGAAAATGCGTCTGATGACGCGCCCGAAGGCGCGCCATCAGATCGGTGAGAAAGTTCGGGAGACGAAAGACGAACCGGTGAGGATGTTCGGGATCAGCAGACAGACCATGCGGCACGGGCATACGCCGGGCCGAACGGAATGTCGTCATCCATTTCGTCGAAGCCGCCACCAGCCGGCGCACGCATACCACCGCCGCCACCGTGAGATGGTTGAGGTGGTTGCGCGCGCGTGCCGGTAGCTGCCGGCGCCGATCGCGCTGGCGGCCGCACAGCTGCCCGCCCGCCCTGCTCGAAATCATTGCCGTTGCCGCCGTCATCGGTGCGGCGGCCGCCGAGCATCTGCATCTGGTCCGCAACGATCTCGGTCGAGTAACGGTCAGTACCGTCCTGCGCCTGCCATTTGCGTGTGCGGATGCGCCCTTCGATAAAGACAGACGAGCCCTTCTTCAGATACTCGCTGACTATCTCGGCTAGACGTCCAAAGAACGATACGCGATGCCATTCGGTCATTTCCTTCATTTCGCCCGACGCCTTGTCCTTGTAGCGGTCGGTGGTTGCGAGACGGATGTTGGCCACAGCGTCGCCGCTGGGCAGATAACGCACTTCGGGGTCCGCGCCGAGATTGCCGACGAGGATGACCTTGTTCACGGATGCCATTCAGGAAAGCTCCTTCATTTCGTAATTGACCATAACCACTTGTCCCAGAGAACCGGCTTGCCGTCGCGCATCCTTGGCTTGCCGGTCGCTTCGTCAAATGCCTGCACCTTGATCTTCTCGAGGCGGCGAACCGATACGACGTCGCCTACCTCGCAGCGCGCGGTAGCGATCGCATCCTTCAGGCCTTCACCCTGCAGGACGCGCTCACCTGTTGCGGTATCAACGTGCATTGCGAAGGACGTATAGAAGCGCGGGCCTGTCCCCTTGCGACGAGGAAACTTCTCTTCGCCCCATGACGTGATGCGTCCCACCACGACCGACGAATCGAGCGTGCCCGTTTGTTGCGGGCGCGCAGTTCGATGTGTACGTGGGAGTTCCGGCGCAGCCTGTTCATCGTTGTCGCGGTGTACCGCTTGCGCCCGTTGCTCAGTGTCTGTCTGCGCAACGACGGTTGCCGGTTGACCTGCGCCACGGATCGCAGCCGCGATCGCGTCCTTGATGCCACATCGGTGGATGCGCGTTTGCGCCCAGTGTGGTGTGAGATCCGGGAGGATCTTCAGGCCGAAGGTGGTCTCTTCGGTGTGTTCGTCAAACGCTGGCTGGAACTGCACGATGCAGTCGCCCTCATCGACGAAGAGATTGGGAACACCCGCTATCGTGACGTGCGTCTCGTTGAGCGCGCCCTGCCCGATCACCTTCGGCTGTTGCGCCGGCGCTGGCGCCGGTGACGTCACAGGTGCCGCGGCTTGCGCCGTCGGCGACGATCGCCCCGGAAACATTTCGCCGAGCACGCGAGCGAGAATGCCTGGATTTGCCATCGCATGTCTCCTACAGCAGCGTGCCGAAGCACATCGTCCGCAGGGAGCGAAGATCGTGTGCCAGCAGCGGTGTCGTGAGGATCACGTCCTGCAGGGTCTCCGGGTCGACGCCATTGACGCGGCACACGTATTCGTACGGCAACGCGCCATACCAGTAGCCCATGATCCAGCCGAGCGTGGCGTTGTAGTCGCCAATGTCGATCTTCACGTTGCGCAGACGTTCCGAGAGCAGGGTCGCACAGTCCATCAGCGACTCGGGCATGCTGTCGCCGCTCCGGCTGTCGCTCGCAAGCGATATCAGCGCATCGACCATTTTGTCGCGGACGGCCGCGCTCCAGAGGTACGGGTCAGGAAGCGGGTCGGGTTTGGGAGGTTGAATCAGGACCGGCGACGGGTCGCCGAAAATATCCAGCTGCCAGGCAGCCACATGTTGCTCCATGGGATTGCTCCGGTTGTTGCCGGCAATCCCATCTCCCGTGACCGGGAACGGATTCCCGGCAAGGGTTGAGACACCACCAGCGCGCAACGTGCGCACTGGTGGCGAAGAAAATGGGCAGCCCGGTTATCGGGTGCCCGTTCTGAACGGAATGACCACAGCCGACTTGGCGTATTGCCGGACCGGTGCAGGTGAAACACTTTCTTCAGGCATCGCGGCAGCTACTGGTGCAGCTGGCACAACCGGCCTGGCAGCTTCTGATCGTGCAGCTTCCGCATCAGCAGCTTCCAGTTCCTTCGCCTTCTTCTTCATGGTTTGAATGAAGAAGCGCACAGCAAGAACCGCGACAAATATTCCAACGAAGAAAGACATCGACGCCAGGTACAACACTAGGCACACGGCAAGCACCTTGCCCGGCGACGTGGTGGCATTTCTCAACAGAAGCTTCAGCATTTTTCTCTCCAGAAAAATTGGCACACAAGGGAATGTCCGGACAATCGTCCGGTTTTTTCGATGCTCGAATGAGCAGGGAAACCCGCGCGTGAAGCGCTTGCGTATTCGCCATCGACGAATGATGGACACGCAAATGCTTCGATGCGGGGGAATGAACCAAGGCGGTCAGTTACCGCGAGACTGGCGACGGACGTGACAAGACCCGCCGTTCCATTTCGATGCGTCGTTCGACGCGAGAGATGAACCGAGATTAATGCCTGTGTGCGGCTATCGCAGCTTCGAATGCTCGACAAAGCGGTACCGCTTTTGAAAACGGGCGTTGTCTTTCCATCCGCTTTCACACAAGCCTTAAAAGCTCGACATTTTGTGGAGCTTTCCGGATTGAGGCCGTCAACCGGTTGACGGCCTCGCAGCAAACTTGACTTTGATTTGCGCGGTTCACACTGGATCCGTCATCACCACGGATCCAGTCATGACCGCCTTTGTCCTTCTGCTCATTCTTGGTTTTATCGGTTACTGCGCTTCGGGTAAAAGCCGCAGACTCTTTTCCTTGTGGCGCATCCCACGACCGCGGACCCGCGCCGAGGTCTCCGGCGATGCCGGAGAATCCGTCGTCGACGCTGAACTACGCCGCGTACTCACGTGGCTGTGCGGCGAGGACTTCTACCTTCATCCTGGTCCTGTCGTCCTGCACCACGCGCCAGGCACCGCGTTCCCCACCGCCGAGATCGATCACCTTGCCGTCACGCCGTTCGGGCTCTTCGTGTTCGAGACGAAAAACTGGGTCGGCCATATCGAGCCCGGCCCCGATGCCGACTCGCTGCTGAGAATTGCGCCAGGCGGCGCACGCGAGTCGCGTCGCTCACCGCTCAGGCAGAACCGCTCGAAGGTCGCGTTCCTGCGCGGCGTGATGCCTGGAATGTGGCCTGTCGAAGGCTTTGGTGTGTTCGCATCCGAGCAGTGCTCGCTATCCGCGGCGCTGCCGCCGACGCTCATCCACCGTCGCGATATCGCCTATGCAATGCGCATACACATGCATCGGTATGAGGCGAAGGGTCTTAAGCGGGTCAACGTATCTGCTGCATGGCATGCAGTCCTTGCGGTCGCGGATATCGATCCGGCAACCATCGAAGCGCATCGTTCACGTGTCCGTTCGAAACGGTAACCCGTGAGGCAAGGGTTACTAAAGTTTTCCCGGTCTTTGCCGATGCTCCGGCCTTGCCTTAGGCAAAAGCTTCGCCTTAAACCGGAAAGCCACCTGTTTCTGGGCCTCTTTCGGTCCCTGTGAGGCGAAAACACCGCGTATTCTGGCAGCACCCGAAGGCCCGGGTATCCACAGAACAGCAGAGATGCGTGCATTCGCATTCGACTGCATGTTGCCGTCGTACGCATGTTCCACGCTAGAAAATGGAGTGAGCAGCATGAGCAGCAAGAACCCCAAGAAAAATCCTGCATCAGGTTCCAGCGATGATTTTGATCCGACCCGTCGCGAGGACGATGACGACGCACAAGGGAGCCAATCCGGCGGCGGTGGCGCGCTTGTGCCACGGCCCGAACAGTCTCCGGCGCTGTTTGCGGATTTCATTCCCGACGGCCACGCGCTAAGCGTTGCCGCGCATCAGGCATTCGGAAAGGATCTTCCCGAAGACATCATTCGAACCATTGTCCACGAAAGCGAGGAGATCGCTCACTCGACGCGCCGGATCATGGAAGAGCACATGCGCATCGGGGGCAGTGTCGTCCGCATCATGGCCCGGGTCCAGAGTCACCTGATCAACCAGCTCGGCAAGGACACGCAGGCCGTGCGGGATAAAGCCGCCAAGCTCGTCTATGACTATGTCGAGAAGGTGTTTCGCCGCAAGCGCACGACAATCAAGATGTACATGTATTGCTACGGCAAGTTCGCAAACAACGCCGAGGCCATCCAGGTTCTCGGATACAGCGACATGTCAATGCTGATTCGCGGAGACACGCCGGACGAGGTCGTTGACATGGTCATAGAGGCGCGCAAGGAAAATCCGGACCTGTCGAAGCTCGACGTCAAGAAGCTCATCGACGGGTACAGGAAAGCGCAGGAGCTGCTGACCCAGAAGGACACGGCCATCGACGACGCCACGGTTGAACTGGAGAACGTCGTCGGCCGGCTCACCCAGTCCGAGCTTGAAAACAGGCGCCTGGTGGCGGCCTACGAAAAGTTGCAGCAGGATCTCGTACGCAACCGGGAAAGCGCGGAAGCAACGCGCGTTGCAATGGGATCGGTCAACGGCCAGATCACGGCGCTTCAGCAGCAGCTCGCCAATACGGAGCGAGAACTGGATGCGCGAACGCGCGCACTCAAGGAAGCGTCCGCAAGAGTGGAGACAAAAGAAGTGGAGGTCCCCACCGTGCCGAAACCATACACGAACCTGCAGGAAGCCATCGAGACGTCACTTGCACAGCTGAAAGAACTCAATGGTCAGATCGACGCGAAGAAAACCGAGCTTTCAGTATTGCAGGAAAAGCATGAGGCGGAAGCGGCGGCAGCCCGAGAAGGCGAAGCGCTCGAGAAGATGTTCGACGGGCTCATACAGAAATTTGGCGCATTCGTACAGGACTACCACAGCACCCAACTGCTCGTGACCGCGAACGGATTGCCGGCGCGATTTTCGTCCCTCATGCACGCGCTCTCTGATCTCGTAGGCAAATTCCATATTGAATTGCAGGCCGCCCTCCGGGTTGCGTAACGGGAATTCCGAAACACAAACATAGACCATACGGGCCAACGACTCATGCAGAAGAAAGAAGACTACCAGGCCATCGAGCGGCTATATGTGCCGCACTGGCTGATCTCGCAGATCCAGGGGACCAACTTCGACCTGGTCGATCACATGAAATCGCTGTTGCAGCAGGACGGCAGGTTCAACGAGGTGCTCGCAGTCGAGCGCAAGGAAATCGAACACTTCAAGCACAATCAGGTGTCACTGCGCAGCCTGTTGCGCACACCGTTCCTGATGGTGTCGCCTACACTTCAGACGGTCGAGGACTGGCGTTGCTTCGTCGAGGACACGCCCACAACCTTCGCCGTTGACGAACTGCGCCGCAAGGTGCCGCCGCTCGATTCCCTGTCGGCCCAGGCGATCCAGTACACAAACCGCAGGTTCCTTGACCTGGTGACGGGCCTCGTCAATATGAGCGTGCTGTCAGCGCCCCTGCTCGGCATCAGTACGGACCTGGCGAAGTATCTGCAGGAACTGCAGCCATACCGGCTGCGTATGGCGCTCGGGCGCATGCAGGATTTGCCGCTTTTCCGCTGGCGCTTTAACAGCCCCACGTTCTGGTATGAGTTCACGGGAAGCACGCTCACTGATGAACTCATCGCTCACCAGATCATGCTGACATCGCCCGAGAAGACCGGCCATCTTCCGAATCTCGCGGGCTGGGGTGAGCTGCGTCTCGAGCGCGCGAAGAATGAAACGTTTGCTGACGCAATGATGGCTTACGAATGCCGTGCGTCGACGGCGGCAACGCTTTTCCGGCTGAACCAGAACACGTTGCGCAAGCGCTATTTCGCTATCAACGGCACAAGCTCCAAAATGGGCAATCAGCCTAATTCGCTGTCCTGGTGCGCCGATACACCGCAGAACCGCCTGCATGCCACAACCTACACATGGCTCTACCGGTCCGCACTCGCGATGGGCGCAAATGCGCCGGAGGCGCTGATCGCGACGAACGATGTATATGGCAAGCTCTTCGACACGAAACTCGTATCCGCGGATCGCGGCGTCAACATCACGCGCGCGATGGCGGCCGACACCCGCATGGCCGTCGCCCCCTGCCGCTCGTGCGGCACGCACTACCTTGCATCGAATACCGAGACGAAAATCGAGATGCACAGCAGCTTCACGTGTCCCGCGTGCAGCCAGCAGCTCAGACCTCGCCGACGCAGGACGCAGCGTAACCGGAAAGGTGGCGGTGATGAATAGTCCCCTTGAAACGCTACCCGCGAGTCTCATCGTCCTCACCACGGACGGACGCGTGCAGTTCGGGTGGCTCGATCCGCAAACCGGCTGCATGCACTCGGAAGCGGACGGACGTGCCATCGAGAACGTGGCCGGTTCGATGGAATGGGCCGCGGACCGGGCTCATTGATTCCAGCCAGCATGGAAGACTTCGACTACCTCTTCGCAGACAGTGCGGCCGCCTGGTTACAAGGCCGTGGAGACGGACGGTTCGAACGATACGAGCGGTTCTATCGGCTCGAGCATTCGAACCGCGACGACTTCAACCTTGAGCTTGCGAACGAGAGCTATGCGGCAGGCGCTGGGACGCAGTCCCTTCGCTTTGCCCATATCTTCAGTGCGCCCTGGTTCGGGCGCGTGGTAGTCGCCTTCTTCAGCTTCTACATGGCGGCGAGGGCAGTGCCCATGCTCGCCAGCCGCCTGCCCTTCGCGACCGGAGGAATGCTTGTCGTCGCATTCATCGGCTTGCGGATATTTCACCGGAAGCGCCGCGTTCGCCGTTAGACGAACCTTCAGCAACGAAGGCGAAGCTCGGCTATGCATTACGCGTTTCTTCTTTACAACTGGCCTGCGCGGACTTAAGTCTTACGCCCACCTGTCCGATAACCCGTTGTTGGACTTCTCAATCGTGTTCGCGTTTTTCGAAGCGTGCGCTCCGCCGCCGCGCTGACTTGACTTCGCGCAGCACCTGGCAGAATTGAATCAAGGTCGCGCAAGGGGTGCGGCCTCTACAGACGAAGGAAAGAGAAGATGAAGCAAAAAAAGACCTCGGCACTTACCGCAATGGCTATCGCATCGGCAGTCGTTCTGGCTGCTTGCGGCGGTGGCGGTGGCGATAGCACGGGTGCCACCGCACCGGCATCGTCGCCCTCGGGGGGCAGCAGCCCGCAAACGTCGATCCCCCCGCAGACCAGCGTCCCGCCGACGACTTTCCCGGCAACGACCATGCAGGCGGCAGCATTCGCGCAGCTGAACGCGTACCGTCTCTCGATGGGCGTGGGCGAGCTGAAACAGGATCCGATCCTTGACACGGCTGCGCAGGCGCAGGCGCTGTACCTCGATTCGAATCTGGTTAACGGAAGTATCACCGTGCTCGACCACAACGAGGTTTCGACGCTCGCCAATTTCTACGCCACGACGCCGCTGGATCGCGCCCGCAAGGCAGGCGCACCGGTGACGGAGTACATCGGCGAAGACATCTCCGCTGGCTTGCCCCAAGCAAGCGCGTCCGCATTCGCGTCCGATTGCGTCACTGGTCTGCTCGACACGGTTTATCACCAAGCTGATCTGACCAATAATGCGGAGACCATTGGCATCGGTTTCCAGCAGATGAACGCGGCAACCCTGTACGCGTGCGCTCTCGTGTCCGGTGAGACGACCGGCGTTAGCGGCGCTCCGATAGCGAACGGCCTGCTGATTTCCGGTGGCCAGCAGCTGCCCACAAATGCGGTTGCGCACGCACCGCTATCGAACGAGACTGGTGTTTCGCTTGCGATGGAGGCAGAGAACACTAACCCGGCACCAGACGTGCCGAACCCAGGTCGCCCGATCATGGTCCGAGTGAACGCCGCGAATCCGGGTGACGTGCTGACGGTAAGCAGCTTTACTTTGACTGCCGCCGGCGGCGCGGTGGTTCCAGCACGCATCATCGTGCCGGCCGCTGCTGTCACTGGCTCCGCCAGCGGCGTAACTGCTGATCCTAATAACCTGCTGCCCCCAGGCGTTGCGTTCCTCTTGCCGTTGACTCCGCTCAGCGCGAACACGACATACATCGTCAGCTTCACTGGCGACCGTGATGGAACGCCAGTGAGCCCGCAGTCCTGGAGCTTCACGACGGGCGCCAACTAACCCGGCTTCTGCCGCTGTTCCAACGTGCGCGTGCCCGTCCCGGCACGCGCTCTTTCTCGTCCTAGCCGCCCTCGCCGCCCGGCGTGTCCGTATTGACCGGAAAAAACTCTATCTGCGGGCCAACTCCGTTTTGGAAGAAGCAGTCGAATCTCCATACGTCGCTGGTGACCACCACGGGACCAAGTACCGGCGACCACTCCCACGCAACCACGTGAATCGGAGGATTGCTAATGTCCGTCACCTGGGTCTGCGGGGTCAACTGAAGTCCTGTCGGAGGCAGCAGGGCGAGGCACTGATCCTGCATCTGCTTCGTGTCACCTCCACCTTTATTCGGGGGCGCGCAAACCAGCCCCACCCACTGCGCGCCGTTCCAAGCCGGTGCGGTCGTCTGAGTCGAGCCGGTAGGGCATGTCGGAGCTGGCTGAAAACTGCATTGCGGCTGCGACCATTGTGAGCCTATCCAGACGGCCGCCGCTGCCGTGGTCCATCCTGCAGCGGTAGAACATGCAGGTTGAGGGATCGGCGCGCTGCGAATCGCAGTCAGACAGGTGTTGTCCTGGTCGCCGGGCGCGCAGCCAAACGGTGGCGTCGCGTGCGCGACGTTCGCCGTCAGGTTAAGCACTAAAAGAAGCGATAGTCGCAGCATCAGTTTCCAGAATTGCATGGGCTCTTCCTCGATCAGTATTCGCAAAAGGTTGACGCGGTCCCGAGCGCTCCGATCGGAGTGCCTGAACCGTCAGTGATGGAAATGACCCATGGGCCGCTACCAGCCGAGGCCCCGAAATTAACCACCGCAGTCGGGTCGACGGTGAAGTTTTGCGCCGCAACAGTTACCTTTGCAGCACCGCCTGCCGAGCACACCGGCGCAGGCACAACTGATCCGTTGGCGACAACGAACTGCTGCATCAGCGTCCACGGTCCGCCAACAGGTATCAGCTGTCCGCCCTGGCACGTCAGTACCTGGCCCGAACCGTCGCTGTTGCCAACCACCATGGGCGGAGTGCAGGCCGCCCGCGGCACACCGATGTTTGCCAGCTGGAGCGCGCCGTGCAACGTGGCCTGTCCCATGTCGGCCGGCGCCGGTGCAGTCCCGGCGGCATTCTGGATAAAGAGCGTGGCCGGCGAGCGCACTGCATTGCTCACCGCAACGTTCGACGCTGCCACCGTGGGCGCGGCAATCGTCCCCTGCGCATCGATGTTGCCCACGTTGTGCAGATCTACACCGTTGACGTTCTGGCTGCCGGTCCACGTCAGGTGACCATCACGCGCGATCCACACGGAATCGCCGTCCGAGCCCGGACCGTTCGTTGCGAGAATGACAGCGGGCTGATTGCCGAGCGGATTCGTCGCATGCCACGCGCCGTTAATGCCGTCGATCTGGCTTGAATTCTGCGTCTTCGAAAACCCGAAGGAGATACCGCCGGCGCGCGCAATCTCGCCCGCCCCCGCAACATCCGGCACACCACTCTTTGTAACGGGCAACGACGGATACATCACATACGACACATGGCAGTCGCCCGCTTCCTGCGTGCAGCCGGCCGGAACCATCGACATCGTGATGATGTACTGGCCACCCCAGAACGGGCCGTTACGGTGCGGCTGCTTCAGGTTGCCGCTTGTGAACAGCTGGTCAACGGTCGGTGGTGTCAGGTCGGGCGAACCGCTTTGCGTGAACTGATCGAGCAACGCCGCGAAGTTATCGGTGACCCACTGGGACAACGCCGAATTGATGACCTCTTCGTTCTGCCCTTCGATCTGGAGCAACTGCGCACGTTTGTGTGCGATGTCCTCGCGGATGCCCTGTACCGTGAGCGCCGCAGCCGCGACCAGCACGATCACCATCTCGATGATGCTTCCCATGGCAGCGGTCCGTTAGCTGCGCGTCGTGAACATCTCGATGCTCGCTGTGCTGCCTGCCGATGTGCATGCGTTCGCAGCAGTGCTTGAATCGAATTGCGTATTCGGGCCAGCGACAGTCGTTCCGTTCACGATAACCTGCGTATAGGCGCTCGATACAGCGGCGACGCTCAACGAACAGACGGTTGCGGGCACCGGATAGGTCGTGACCATGGAATCGTTGGCCGTCTCGATCGTGCCCGGCGCCGCCGTAATATCACCGCCGAACAGCCCCTTTACCGACGTGCCCCCCGCAGCGACGCGCGCACCCGCCGAGTCGAATGCGTGATTCTGTGCGAGCGTCTGCAGTGTCTCGGCCGAAAAGTCCGTATCGTTCTCGGTGGCATCCAGAACGCCGGTATGAAAGAGCTGCGCTTCCTGCTTGAACTGCGATGCGTGGATGCGATCCATCACAAACTTGCCGCCCGCGTAGGCCGCAAGCGCAAGCAACGCGGCACCGGCCATGACGCCCGCCGCTTCGATCATGGATAGCTCACCCGTCTGGCGCCGGTGGCGACCCAGGTCGCGCAGCGAGGACAAGTTTTTTGGACGTTGATATTGAGACATGGCGTTCCTAACGGGTGAAGGATTGAACATCCGAAGCGGGAGACGTATCGAGGCTAGCCGCGCCGGTCATCAGATACGACCCGACGCCCAACCCGAGAAACAGCGCGACCGCTATTCCGAGCAGCACGTAGTGCGTGATCTTTGCGCTGCGCCGCACCGCTTCGACCACGCGTGAGAGGGAATCGCGACCGAGGTCCTTGATGGCCTGTACGAACTGGTCGCGACCGGCCGCATCCGAGATCGTGTCGACGACCATTTCCGAGAAAATTCCGGTATCGAGCGCGCGCATCGGCTCGTGCGGTGTCAGCGTGAGGCGTCGACTCATGCGCGCAAGGTGCCAGCGCAGCCACGGATCGGATGATCGTGTCAGGCGGTCGATCGCCGCGCGCAACGTCAGTCCCGAGTCGAACAGGCCCGACAGCGAGACGATAAGAAGCGCCGCACGAAGATCGCGCCGGTTACGCCACATCAGCGGCGCGCGATCGAGACGGTTTCGCAGATCGCCTGTCCAGCGGCGCAACGTCCAGAAATAGGACGAGACAGCAGCGACAAGTAGACTGCCCGTGAGCCACCAGTAGTCGTAGCAGAACGTGTCGATCGCATAGATGACCTTGCCCGCTGTTGGCCATTGATCGAGCGGCTTGACGTCGAGAACCTGCGGGAAAATCGCGCCGCCGAACAGCATGCAGAACGCGTACAGGTAGATCAGCAGAAACGCCGGATACGCCATCTGGATCGACGTCGTTCCCGACAGAATCCGCTTGGCGCTCGCAGCCATTTCCGCGAGTTCGAGCCCTCGTACTGCAGCGTCGGCACGATTCGATGCACCGGCCAGCTCGAGCAATGCATATTCGTCGTTCGGAACGAAGCGCTTCATCGCGGTCGCGAAGTCGTCACCCGCCTGCATGCGCCGCGCGATTGCCTGAAACGCGGGCCACACGAACGCCTTGCGCGAGCGATGCCGGCGCTCAAGCGTCGTCAACCGCTCGAGCAACGTCTCCCGGTTGCGCAGACCCTTCGCCGCGACATCCAGGCGTGTCTCGCGATAGAACGTCTCGCGCATTCTCTGGAAACGCCAGGTCGCAATGCGCATGCGCTCGTCTCGCGGCAGCGCCATGAACAGCCTGTACAGGATCGACGCGATCATGATGGCATCCTTCCGTCGCGGTCGGCAAACACGTGGTATTCGCTGAACGGCTTCATCGACTCGTCGATAAACCGCGCATCGATGACCCCGATCGAAGCCTTGTAGAGAGCGTGCTCATAGATGGTCTTGCCGGTCATGTCCGCATCGCCAAAGCCCGTCGCGCGGGTCGAACGCCATACCTTTTCCGCGCCGCGCCAGTCGCGCATCGCAATATGATCGAGAAATTCGGGCGTCGGCCTGAACAGCTCCATCACAAGCGTCTGCCCTTTCGTGCCGGCAGCGACCTTTCCCGCGCGCGTAAACAGACCCGGCAACCGGCAGTGTTCGCAGCCGTCTTCATCGCGGCACGCCATCTTCGATGTATCGAGGCCGAACTTCGTGCGCAGCAGTTCCAGCTGCGCAGCGGGCATCACGTCGTTCGCCGGGCGCTTGCAGTGCGGACACAGCAGCGGAATGAGCTTCTGGTTGCCGACCGCATTGACGAACTTCTCGGACGACACTTCGTCTATCGGCAACTGGAGGCGGCCTCCAACGAGTCGCATGAACGCGCCGATCGCGCTGTCCGCATGGAATGAGGTGCGCACGGGGTGACCGGTCAGCGCCAGTTCAGCCACAAGCGCCGCCATGACCCGATCGCGTACTTCGTTGATCGTCAGGTCATCGGGGTCCATCCGCATGAGCGTGCGGATGACTTCGGCAGCCTTCCGGTTCGCGTCGTCATCTGTTTCATCGGGGCGTCGTGGAATGGAGATCTCCGACAGCCAGGGCTGCGGATATTCCGCCGGTTCGCTGACCGCGTACTGCTTGCTCAGGTCGCGCGAACTCATCTGGTATGACAGCGCCCGAAGCAGCGTGGTCTTTGCAGAACCGGTTTCGCCGGTCAGGATGACGACACCGCCACTTACGTTGCCCAGCGACTCGATGATGCGTAGCTGGCTCGGCTCGAGTCCCATCTCGCCGGGCAATCGCACCTTGAAATTGCGGAAGTTGCCGTCGAGCAGACGCAGTGCAACGTCGAAGCCGCCAACGAGCGGGGAGCTCTGCCAGCGCAGGTTGAGCAGATCCATCTGGGCGACGAGCGGAATCATCGCGGATTGCGGCGCGCTCGGCTGGAACGTCTCGCCCGAATTGGTGTTGCGCTGGACCAGATCCTGGTACGCCGCGGACAACGCACGGCGCACGAGCGCCTTGGGCATGCTGCGATACGAGTACAGGTCGCCGTTCACGCGAAAGCGCAGTTCGACCTCGTCATTGAAATCGCGATACTCCCAGTGAACGTCGCTGCTGCCGTACGCGTGCGCCGCCTCCATCACGTCGCGGAACGTACCGATCGCGCGCGACGACTCCGGCACGATCGCAGCTGACCGGTTCTTCTCCTTCGCGTAGAGCGCCGAGATCACTTCTTCGGTCGCTATCATCTCCTCGCGAACCGCAATGTCGGCCCGAACGAGATCTTTCAGGTACGTCGAGTAAAGCGCCGTTTCATGGAAGCGCTTCGTCGTGACGACAATCGCCACCCCTGCCTGCAGGTCCACCGCAACGAACTCGCGGCGCGCCGCGTCAGTGATTTTCAACGCCGCGTCCGCGCTGCGTTCGCAAAGGATTCGCTTGAAGGTAATCGCGTCCGCCGAGATCAGCTGCGGCAGACCGGTTGGCGTGATCGTTACTTCCGGCGCCACGAGGTCAGTGCCACGATCGGCCGGTTCCGTGCTGTGCACTTCGGTCGCGCGAGCCACCGCATCCGGCTGCACCGCGTTACCGGCAGGTTCGAGTGGTGACGCCGACATCGCGGGTGCGGTACTCATCGCCTGCGGAAAGCTGCCGTTCCCATCGGGTTGCAGATCTTCTGCACTGAAGGCGTCCAGGGCCGGCGGCGCGACAGGAGCATCGCTCGCTCGTACATCGACTGCAGGCTTGCGGATCGCACCTCCATGCTCGAGCAGGTCGTGCACGTCAACGTCCGTGACATCACCCATACGCAGTCGCATACCGAGTGTCATGGCCTGACCGGTGACAGGTTCGGCCGCAACGTTACGTCTGGCAGCAGCCGGCTTTTCACTCTCAAAGTGCGGCTCGGCCCCGGCAATCGGCATCGCGGCCGGTGTCGATTCGGTAAAGCTGGCCCGCAATCCCTTCAGCTTTGCAAACAGGCTGCGCGAGGACGGCTCATCGTTGTCCACACCTGAAAACATGCCCATGTTTATCTCCCGAGAGGAATGGCGGTGGGTCCGGACATCATCCCCGGAGGCAAAGGCGCGCCAAGGTCGACGAGAGAGCGCAGTGGGCCGCCGCCTGACATGGGACCCGGGTCGCGCTGTGGCGAACCGCCCGTGATAGGCTCGGTCCACGTACGCTTGCCGTATGACACGCTGACCTGATAGCCGTCGACCTTCTTTACGCTCCAGCCGTTGAGCAGCTTCGCGCCGACATGCGCGGGATACACCGCGCCGCGGTATTCATAAAGGACGTTTGATCCTGTGGCATCGCCGAACGCGCCAACGAAATGCACCGGCTCCGCACGCTCTTCCGCGTGTGCGGGCACCTGTGCCGGTTTTGCTTCTGGAGGCGAAACCGGCGCAGGAACGGCCGCCTGCGGTTGGGAGGCAGGCTGATCGCCCTTGAGTTGACGCACGACCTTGTCGCGCGCGAGCTGGTCGATATCGTCGATCGACAGACGCGGTGTGGGAGAGTCGGCATATGCCGCCGTGCTCACCAGCAGCACAGCGAGCATGAGTAGCCGTTTAGTCGGGAACATAGTATTTGCCCTTCGCAGTGAAATGGATTCCAACCTGATCCTTCAGCCACAACTCGACCGTCAGATTCTCGAGCGTCATGCTCGGCGGAAGCTGCGCGAGCAGCGGCGCCTGCCAGCGGAAGCCCTCGATTGTCCAGGTGCCCTGCCGGATCATCCGTAGCGGCTTTCCCTTCGCTGCATGCGCGAGCGCCGGCGGCACCGCAAGCAGCGGCCTGGCCGGGTCCAGCTTGACGGAATAGCCGTAGCTGTCGATCTCGTACGGTTTGACTGACAGGCGTTGAGGCGGCGTTTGCAGCATGTCGATCAGGGCCTGCTCATCGGGCCAGTTCTTGAGGTCTTTTGCGGAGACAGTCGCAACCGCTGGCACTGCAGGACCCTGCGCACTCAGATGCCGGCCATCCGCGTCGAAGCGAAGCGGTCGCATCGAGGCAGGCGCGGCCCTGTTGAAATCGTCGAAGTTGCCGCCCTGGCGGCGCAACGTAATCACGCAGTGGCCGGCGGACCCGCATTCTGCTTTTTCGAACAGGAAGCCCTTCAACACCGAGTCGCCGCTGCCAAGTTGCGCCAGCAATGCGGGAGCCATAAGTGACGCCCGCGGCTCGGCATGAGCGAACGTCTGGCTCAGGACCTTCGCGTATCGCTCCTGGAGCGTCGGCTCGTGTTTCGGCGGTGGAGGCGGCGGCGCGAGCGCGTCCATGACCTTGCTGACGCCAAATATGGCGACCGCCGCGATCAGGATGAGCGGAACTGCAGCCGGCACGTGCACCGGCAACTTCTGGATACGGCCGCACTTGCGATCGGCAAGCAGTGCGTCCGCGGTAAATTGCTCGTCGACATCACCGATCGACTGGCCCGCGCCAAACGTAGTAAGCGTGAGGTTCAGTCGCAGGCATTCCTGCTCGATATCGAAACGCCTTGTGTTCGCGGCTTCAAGCGTGAGGACTTCGTCATGACGTACCGCGCCCCGCACGACAAAAACAAGGTGCACCTTCTCCCCGTCCTGCAGCAGGACGAGCGCGGCCATCTTCGGCTTCACCCGCGCATGGAGCGCGATGCGCGCCGCACCCGAATACAGACGCGCGCCGTGCGATTCACCCGTGTCCGGTGTCGCGAAGCCGCCGATCAGTTCGTCGCCGACCTCGTACTCGACATAGTGCGTCGCGCCAAAGTCGTCGGCATAGCGCCGACGCTCGGCACGGCCGCCCTTGACCGGATACGCGCGCCAGTCAAGCCCGAAGGCGAGCCGCGCGCGCCTGTCGCCCGGCAATGGTTCCGTGATATGCATGACCGCGCTCACATCGACGGAACAACACTGGCCGTCAGCATGATCACCTGGAAAACCTGCGACTTGTTCCAGGTACCCGTGATGCCGGCGATACCGCCGTTGGTCGTGCTGTCGCTCATATCGGTCATCGTGCCGTACAGCACGATCGTCTGGCCATCGGACAGCGCGATCGTCTGGTCGTCCTTGTTGCCGATGATGTGGGTCAGCTGGATGGACTGCAGCGTCTCACCCGAGCCCGCACTCGCCGTTGTGAATGGTCCGTTCAGCTTGGAACTGTCCGCCCAGTAGGCCAGTACGATCTGGTTGTGATCATTGACTGAAGGCAGGATGTTCACGAAGTCGCCCGTCGTCACCGTGCCGGGCGTCAGCCCCGGCACGCCACCGGAGGTGCCGCTGATGCTGCCGATCGAAGGCGTGGTGGAACGCAGGAAGTCGTCACTCTGGAATGACGCGATCGACACGGGCAATCCGTTGAGCGTCAGCTTCGTCTGCGTCGTGTCCGTGATCGTCTTGCCGTACTGGTTCAGCGCGTTGATCACCGCATTCGTGCCGGAGAACGGCGCATTCGGCTTGAGGACCGACAGCCCGACGGTGCCACCGCCCGACGAAAGCGAGGTCGGCGATGTGAAGCTGACGGCATATTTCGCGAGCCCGCCCTGGATGGCGTTGAATACCACGTCCGCATTCACACCCGCCTGGCTGCCGTTGCTGAACTGGACCTGCAGCGTGCGCACTCGAATCGACACCTGACGCGTCGAGATCGCATTTTCACGCGAGAGCAGCTCGCCCATCCGGTCAGCCGCTTCCTTCGTGTCATACACGACCACCAGCCGGCTTTGCGGATTCACGACCACGCGTCCCATCGGCGAGCGCAGCCGGTTAAGCTCATCCGTGATCGACTGGATCTGGTCGAACGACCCGTCGCGGCCTGTCGAGGTGACTGCCGAGAATGAACCGGTGTCGGTACTGGTCGTGCCGCCGCCGTTTGACTGGTTGCCCGTCGACGTCTGCGTGCCCTTGGACATGGTCGACTTGACCGAGACCTTGCCGGGGATCGCGGCGATCTGGTACATGCGGGTCACGAAACGCGAGATGTTGATCGTGGCGCCGTCGAATGACCAGTCGAGTCCCAGGCTGTCGGTCATTTCACGCAGATAGGCGCCCACTTTGCCCGTGTATGCCTGCGCAAACACAGGCTCTTCATAGTTGTTTCGGCCCACCGTGCCCGACACGCCGTTCGTCTTGCCATCACCCGTCGATTCACGTGGCACCAGCGATTCACGCGGCACGAAAACATCGGGGCTCAGGTGTACCGAGTAGCCCGTCGCATTGGAGATCAGCGTGGCGATCTGTTTGACACCGAGGTTCGCCGGTATGGTCACCTGGCGCTCGCGGAAGACCGCAGGCAACGAAGCGTCGTAAGCGACCGGCACCTGTCGGTCACCCAGAAAAGCGGAATCCACATCCTCGACGAGCGGCAGCGGTTGCGGTTCCGCGTTCATTGCGTCCGTCGCCGTCTGGTGGCTCGCGTTGTAGACGGCATTGACGTCGCCCTGCGTTACCGCGCAGCCCGCAATGATCGTAACGGCCGCTGCGGCGATCGCGGTTTTCAGGAAAGGCATGCGCATGGGTCAGTCCTTGCAGTTTGCCGCCCGCGCGATCACGCGGATGACGTTGTTGGTATGGCGGCAGATGCGCGTTGGCGTGCTCATGTGATTGGTCGCCTTCATTACCTGGGTTAGTACCGACGTGAAGTCCCCCGAGAACGTCGCGTTGAACTCGAGAGGCAGATCGCTGCTGACACTCCATGCGAGCTGCCAGCCCTGGGTCTGCAACCACCGGTCAAGCGCGTTGCGCAGGTTGATGTCCTGCGGCGTGATGGTGAGCGTCAGTGTCTGATTCGCGGGCGATGCCGCGCCTGGCAATACGACCGGTGCGACTGCCAGTGAACTGACCGCTGTTATGGCCGGCGACGCTGCCGCTGTCTTCACGGGTGCCTGCCCCGAGGTGCCTTGCGAAAGAAGTTGCCAGCCATCGCCTGAGCTCGGCTTTGACTCCGCGGTTGCGTGGCTCAACGGACTGATAAACAGCAGCACGAGAGCGGACAGCGCGCTCGCAGACGCACGGATACGGCGATGGGATTGCATGATCGTTGTCGTTTGCATGGTTCAATGTCCCTGCCGCTGCAGGCGTCGATAGATGGCGTTGGCGTAGACGAGCTGCCTTGAGCCGGACGCGGCGTTGTATGCCCCAACCGCTTTCCATGTCGGGCCAAAGCGTTTTATGTTCGACGCAAGAATCCACGTGCCGACGTATGCGTTCACGCATGCGTCAAACAGGTGTTGCCGGCCGATCCCGTAGCGCGCGAGCGTTGGAAGCCAGGACGTGTTGACCTGCATCAGGCCGATGTCCTCCGTGCCGTTGCTGTTCACGTTCACCGCGTTCGCACGCATACCGGATTCGTGCTGCGCGATCGCGTGAACGAGCTGCGTGCTCACGTGCTGGAATGCGGCCGCGTCGTCGAGGCAGTCGGCATAGCAAGGCAACGCGCCAAACAGTGCGGTGCTGGCCAGCAGTGAAATCGCGCGCCTCATGGCTTCACCATCGCGGTGGCAGTGGCCGGCGCCGGGCCCAACACGTCCGGCTGTTGTTCCGTATATTTCACGTCATGCCGGCGCGTAACGTTCAGCGTGCTGCCGTCCGCTGTCACGATGAACTGGTCAGCCGTTCCATTGAAACGGTAGTAACGGCCCTTCTGTTCACCCGATCCGAGATGCCGCACGTCAGCGACTGTCGCGTGAATGACTGACGCGGCAAACTTGAAGTACGTCTGGCCGTCGTTGTCGAATACGGCTTCCAGGTGAGCGGGGCTGGCCCGGTCGAAGTCATAGACGGTGCCCGCCGTGCGGATCATGTTGACGCTGTTCGAACCGTCCGTGACGGTAAAGCGGTCTGCACGTTCGATCGTGACCACGCCCGTTGCATCGTCCCACTTCGGATGCAACGATTTCCCTTCAGGCGTGCGGAACGTCAGCTCCTTCGCGGGCTTCTGCGCGAAACGGATCTGCGTGTGCGCGTCATCGGCATCGCGGATCGCCTGCGCACCGAAGTTTTCCGCAAGCAGCGAAGGCTGTGCCGGTGCGGCTGGTGCAGCTGGTGCGGCCGGCGCACCGGCAGCCATGGACGTACCGGCGACTACCGTCGCGGCGGATCCGGCGCCATCTGGTGGATTGCGATGGAGCCGCACGTGATGGGTGTCGAAGTCCACGTCGGCGTAGAGGCCGGTCTGCGTCATGAGGCGGTCGAGTGCCTGCATCCAGTTCTCGCCGGCGTGTGTCTCGAACGCGCTTGCGCCCGTCAGATCCACGTCTTTCTGCGCGGTACCGCCCCACCCCGCCGGCACAAGCGCCTTCACGATCGCTGCAACCGGCATCGTGGCGTTGAGCGGGCGCGTCGTATCGAGCGTTCCGTGTGAACCGATCAGTGTCAGCCGGTTCGAGACGGCTTCCGGTTGTACGGTACGCGGGATGGCGCGAGCGCCAGCCGCGCCAATGAACGTGTTCGCGCGGTTCCAGCGCCCGGTCGCTTCGTGGCCTGCCACACGGTAGGTGATGCTGTCGGGCGTGCCGTCGACAACGACATACGGGCCTTCGCTGTGACCGCCATCCGCGGTGATGAGCTGTCCCGCGCGCGGCTGGATATAGGTCTTCTCGCCATCGTTGAAGATCAGCGCCGGGCGCTCGGCAAGGCCGCCGATGATCTCGTAGTCGAAGTCGAACGGATCGGTGTTTGCGGCGCGGGCGACGCCCGATGTGAGCAGGCCAGCGAGCGCGACGGCTACCGCGAATCTGTACGTGTCAAGGCGCTTCATAGGCCGTGTTCGATGAGGTTGAGGTTGCGTACGAAGCGCGCGAGGTACGCGGCGCCCGGTGCCGGATTGGCGCTGTGGTAATACGCGATCGCCTTCGCCACCGAGTGCGTCCTGCTGTAGTTCTCGTTGAGGATGTCTTCGGCCACATGAATGTTGGTCGCCGGCGAAAGCGCATCCCACGCCGACGCAAAACGTTGGGCGTGGTAGCACCAGTTAACCTGCATGATCCCCACATCGAAGTCGCAACGATGCCGCGCGAGCAGCGCGCGAATCGCGCCATAGGCGTCCGCCCGGGAGCGGAAGAAAAACCCCTGCCCTGCCACATTGAGTGTCCAGGGCCACGCACGACCATTCAGTCCCGACTCGTTCAGTGCGATGCTGGCGAGCACCTTCGGATCGACGCTCGTATGCATCAGCGCAAAGGGCGCGACCGGACTTGCGCATGCCCATCCGCCGCGACCCTCGGTAATCGCGGCCTGCGCGTCGTCATCGAGCGTCGCCGGCTGCAGCCATCCTTTTTCGACAAGCAGACGCTCGAGCGAGACTTCGCGGGCGTCGATCGCCACGGTTACGCCGGCGTCAGCCGTGCTGACGACGCGCTGGCCGACAAGCGGCTGCGCCCATGACGTGAACGCGTTCAGCCCGCAGTAGTAGACCGGCGTGCCGCTTAACGCCATCACTTCGCGTTCGTGCGAGCCGGCCAGCACGATGCGGGTCGGGCTGATGACCTGCGCGATCGTGGCCGCCGCCTGGGCATGAGTTGCGGCGACACACAGAAAGATCAGCAGAAGGTGCCTAATCATCGCGATACGGCTCCATGTAGATATCGCGATTCACCTTGATCATGAAATGCCGGTCACCCGGGTCGTCCGTGATCGTGGGCGGGATGTTCTGATAACGGTTGAGCACTGACTGCGCCGTGTTCGCTGCGACCTGCCCTGCTGTGCTACCCACCTGGGTGACACCAAGCGGGCCGGTGGTTGTCGACTGATCGCCCGCGTCAAACTTGCGTAACAGGATCGCCGTGAGGAACGACGTGCCGTAGATCTTCAGGAAGTGGTTGTTGACGTCGCCGGAAAAGCCTGCCGCTCCGTCCGCGTCGGCACCCTGTCCGCCGTACATCGGGACATGCTTGCCGTTGGGCAGACGCAACTCGGTCGCAGCGACGAGGATCGACTCCTGTCCGGGCTGGATGTCTGAGCTGTACGGCCCGACGATCGTCGAGCCCTTGGGGATCATCAGACAGTCCCCGTGCAGACTGTCGTAGACGTCCTGTTCAACGACAAGCGATGCCGTTCCGGGCCGGTCCGAATTCAGGGTTTCGATCGACAACACCGGGATATGGTGTGGCGGCGAGAGTACACATCCGCGGGACTGCCCAACGAATCCGGTGCGCGCAAAGTCGCGCCCGTTGTCGGACTGGGTCTGCGCGTCCTTCATGAACCGGGTATCGCGTTCCTGCGTGGTGGAGGAATGTGCCGCTGGCTGACCGAGGCCCGCGGCGATCGCGTTCGCCGCCTGCGCACCCAGGGAGCTTTGGGCAGCCAGCTGTGCGGCTGCCTGCTGTGCGGCCATCTGCTGCGGTGTCAGGATGCCAGGTGGTAGCAGCGACTGCTGCGCCGGCTGATCCTTGACCTTCATCCCGACCGGAAAAATTGGCGACGCATAGACCGCATCCGCGTTCGCATTTTTTGCGAGCTCGCTCGTTCGCTGGTCCTGGATGAAGTTGTCGACGGTCAGACCGGGCTTTGCGCGCTCGCGCGTTGCATCGGGTGCCGACGCGGCATGCGCGGCCGCTTCGCGCCGCGCCCTGGACTGCTGGTCGGCGATGATCTTGTCGACGTCTTCGGTCGTGGGTGTCCTGTCGACCGCTTCGGCGGCTTTCTCCTTCTTGTGCTGGCGCGCCTCTGCCTGCGCCTCGTTGCTCGCCTTGATCTGATAGTAGATGCCGATTGCGCCGATCAGTACTGCCGCCACGAAGCCGACGCCAATGAGCGCGTTGCGTGGCGATTTACCCTTGACGATTGCCGCCTGGTCGGTGGTCGGTTGCGATGTCTGCCTGGCCATGATCGCGCTCAGAAACCGAACAGGCCGTGATGACCGCGCGTGATCTTGACTTCGTCGTGCGCGGCGCGCAGCACGATCTCGTCGGCCATCTGCTGCACGACGATGTACGGACCGCGGCGGATAAAGTTGGGGCTGACGTTATCGCCGTGATCCTTCACGATCGGCACCGCGAACGGCGCGCCGGCTGGCAGGCGCAGCCAGACGAACCTGCCGTCATCGAACACGACCTCCGGTTTGAACGGCGCCGAACCGGAAACGCTGTAGTCGAAATTGAGCTTGTCGGGCGAAACGCCGATCGGCCCCGAGTCGGTCGCGCTCGAGCGGGCCGGATCACCGCTGCCCTCCTCCGCATTCTCGCGCGCGCGGACCTTGGCCATCAGCGACTGCGGATAGTTGAAACGGACGGTCTGATAGAAGAGCCCGCCCATCGGCGACGACACAAGCGTCATGTCGTACTCGCGCATGTTCGTGCTCAGATGCAGCGTGTTGACGAGGCCCGGCTTCGTCGGCTTGATGAAGACATGATTCGCACCGTCGGTGTCCGAGACCCACTGGATGGAATCACCGAAGGCCGGATCGGCAACCAGCTTCTCGCCTCGTGCGAGCTCGATCGTCGTGGTCTTCATCGGCGCAGTCATGATGCGAAAGATCTGGTCGCGGCTATAGGTGAACACCGCCATGCGGGCGTCGCCCGGCATCGTGACCGGATCGACGCCGCTGTTATACGGGTTGACCGGGCTCATCGGGTCGGCCAGCACACTGGCAATTTCCTGCGATGACGCCGTTGGTGCCGCGGCGGCCCGGGTGGCTGCGCACGCAACGCCATGGGCGATCGTGGCGCCAGTTAAAGCCAGAGCAAGCGTGAACGTTCGGAACAGTGGCTTCATGACGTCTTGTTCAGCGTGAAGAACGGGAAGAAGATCCCGTACGGATTGGAGCCGAGCGCATCCTCCTGCGTCGGGGGCACGATCTGGTAGCGCAGCGTCAACGCATACTTCTGGATCGCGGGCTTGTCCGTCGGCGTCTGCGTGCTCGTTGTTGTGAACTCAACGATGGCCGTCGAATCGGGAAGGATCGAGACACTCGTGACCTTCACTTCGCGCACGAGCTTGGGGTTGGCCGTGATCAGTTCGAATGGCGCATCGGTTTTAAGCCAGTCGCCGAACTGGTTGCGCGCGGTGCCGGTCATCTGCGCCTTGACGGCGTTGATGTTGTGAGCCATGCGCGAGGTCCGGATGTTGTCGGTCAGCACCGGCTCGATCGTGAACCAGCCTTCCACGGATTCGCGCACCGACGTGCGGATCGCCTGGTCATCCGGTTTGTAGGCGGCAAGCTGCGTCACGACCGGATGACCGTTGACGTCCGACGACACGCCATACGATTTCACAACGGAAGGCGGAGGATTGCGCGTATAGATCGCGCCCACCGCTATGGCCGCGAGAATGAAGGAGAAGATCTTCCAGTGATTGAGCTCGACACGCAGACGCGTGCCTCTGTCGAAGATGATCCCTTCCGGGTCTTCTTCTGAGTAGCCGCCGGGTGCCGGCGACAGGGCGATCTGCTTTCTGGTTCGGAAAAGACGCATGAGGGGCTATCCATTGAGGCCGTTCCAATTGAAACAGCCCGCAGTGGTAGCCAGTCGTGCAAAAGAGGAGCGATTTTTATGCGCTTTCGCGAACGACTATTTCGGGACGCTTAGCGCCAGGGCCGTCAACCGGTTGACGACCTTAACCCGAAAAGCCGTCAAAAACACTGAGCTTTTCGGTTCCAGTACGTCGCGCGAAGCTGTAGACCTAACTGCTGGATCCCATCTCGCGCAGATTGAATTTATTGCACGCCCGTTGGCGGTGCTAAATCGTGTGGTGTGTTTCATAAAATCAATTACTTAGCGGCAGCGCACAGAAGTGCCGGGCACCGATAAGGCCGTCAACCGGTTGACGGCCTTATTTCATCAACAGATACAGTTTTATGCAGTTCAGGTGAATGTACCTCGTTTTATCTCACAAATAGATACAATACGCTGGGACTTACCCAATATTTAAGGCCTTCCCTTCGCACCAAACAAATTTGATAATTGCGAAGATATTTCCTGAGATGTATGCAAAAACCTTGCACACGCTTTTGTGCAGGAGCACAATCCAATCGATACCACTTGCGAGGAGCGGCGACTTGCCGAACAAGCCGTATAAGGTCCAAGCTGCTGCGCAGTTGCTAGCGACAACAACCGACACCGTTCGCCGCATGATCGACGAATCGGGCGTTCAGGTAATGCGCCAGGAATCGGGCTCCAAGACGCGACTTTTCTCTATTGAGAACATTTTCGAACTGGCTGCCTATCGAGCCAATCGCAGAAAGTTAAAGTCCGTGCGAAAGGATCCGGTCGTCGTCACGATGTATGCGCCAAAGCGCGGCTTCGGAACGACTATGTTCGCCTCAAATTTCGGAATCCTATTTTCCCTGAAAGGGTTCCGAACGCTCATCATCGATCTCGATTTTCAGGCAAAACTCACGCACAACTTCGGCTATGACTCGGAATTGACGCCTGAAGAAGCTGCTGAAGGCACCAATCCGACCAAGTTAGTCGAATACCATTTTGGACACGTGACGCCAAACTATCCGATGGGTCGAGTGGCCCTTCATAAGGTCATCAAAAAGCCATTTGGGGAATATGGGCCGCACGTCGTTCCCGCCGATCTGAGCCTCGATAAGCTTGATGAGGTCCTAACGTACGGAACGACAGAAGGCAAAAGCAATGACTTGGCCTTTGCGCGTCTGATCATGGAGGGATCGTCAAAAGAAGACGAGAACTTTGACGTTTCAAATTACGATATCGTTCTTTTCGACGCTGCGCCGGCGATGAACCGCATCACACGTAGCGCCCTGTTAGCGGCCGACTACGTGGTTTCACCGGTGTCAATAGAGAATTTTTCCTCAAAAGGCTTGGCCTATCTGTCGAACGCCATGAAGGAAATAAAGAGTCAATCCGAGCGGAATCCAGAGCTAATTCTGGTTGGAAATTTCTTCGATCCAAACCGGGTGCGCGTGATGGGACGGCTGATGGCAATCACGCAGACATATGAGGACGCGTGGCTGGACCATTCGATTCAGAGCAGCGAGGATTTTTCTAAAGCGCTAAATGGAGGATTGGATTTACCTCTAGTCCTGTCATTGCCCGGCAGCCAGACAGCCGCAGAACTGAGCGCGAGCGCCGATGAGCTTCTCGTGCGCATGGGGCTTATTGATGAATAGCGGCGGACTTCATTGAAGATAAACGTAACTTCTGGATTGATCCGCTTGCGCTCGAGGATAATGTCGTCGCTTCGGGGGCGGCACAATCGTGCGATGCCCTCCGAAGGCAGGGGTTGCTGGTTCGATCCCAGCCGGGCGCGCCACTACGTTGTTTTGTTTCTCTGCGGCTTGTGCCTTTTGAGGTGCGATGCCTGCCACCGTTACAGCCCCCACTCCCATAACGACTCCTGCCGCTACGCCTGCTGCTCGTAGGTTTCCGAGCGCGCGAACCCATACCGAAGCACGATCTGCTTCCAGCGTGGTTTCGATTGCTGCAAGCGTCGCGAAAACGGGCAATCCGGCCAGCTCGGCGAGCTGCGTGTTGATTTGCACTGAATCCTGACCCACGATTTGCATTGAATTCTGACCCACCCGTTTGACCAGCTTTGCGGGTTATTCGGTGGGTATCTGGATCTTCTTTCTCTCCTTTTTGGGCTGCGTCGTGCTGTTTCTGAAACGATAGCTATCGTTGCCTGTTTCTACAATGTGGCAGTGGTGCGTAAGCCGGTCGAGCAGCGCGGTCGTCATCTTGGCATCGCCAAACACACTGGCCCACTCGGCGAAGCTTAGATTGGTGGTGATGATGATGCTGGTCCGTTCGTAGAGTTTGCTAAGCAGGTGGAACAGCAACGCACCGCCTGTCTGGCTGAAGGGCAGATAGCCCAGCTCGTCCAGCACCACAAGATCGGCATACATAAGTCGTGTGGCGAGCTGACCGGGCTTGCCCACGAGCTTCTCCTGTTCGAGTGCGTTGACCAGCTCGATGGTGGAGAAGAAGCGCACCCGGCGTCGATGATGTTCGAGAGCCTGCACACCGATCGCGGTTGCCAGATGCGTCTTTCCCGTACCGGGTCCGCCCACCAGGACGATGTTGTGCGACGAGTCGATGAACTCGCACTCGTACAATTGCCGCACCAGCGCCTCGTTGGCATCGCTGCAGCTGAAGTCGAAGCCGCCGATATCGCGATACGCCGGGAAGCGCGCCACCTTCATCTGGTAAGCGAGTGAGCGCACTTCCCGTTCTGCAATTTCTGCCTTGAGCAATCCGGCAAGCACCAGTGAAGCAGCCTTGTAGGCCGGCGAGTCCTGTGCGGCGAGCTCGCCCAGTGCCTGAGCCATACCGTGCAGCTTGAGTGACTTGAGCATCTGCATCATCGCGTCAGGCTGCATGATTGTCCTCGCGGTCTCTTAGCCGGTCATAGCGGCCGACGTTGGCCTGCGGCTCGACGGTCAGCGTGAACGCCTGTGGCGTCTGCAGCGGTGGCACAGGCGGGCTGTCAAGCAGGCGGCTCAGGATGTTCAGCACCGTCTGCTTGTTCGGCGCGCCAGCCTCGAATGCCAGCTCGACGGCAGCGAGCACCATCTGTTCGTCGTGCAGCAGCACGAGCGCCAGAATCTCGACCATCTCCCGGTCGCCCCCCGGACGCTTGAGCAGCACGCCCTGCAGCTTGCGGAAGCCAGCTGGAAACTCGGTGAAGGGTGCACCGTTGCGAAGCGCTCCCGGTTTGCGCTGCAGGACTGCCAGGTAGTGACGCCAGTCGTAAATGGTCTCGCCGTGGTCGTGGCTGCGGTTGATACGCCGTTCGTGCTCGGCGATCACCTGACCTTCGGCGACGAAGACAAGCTTTGCGGCATACACACGCAGGCTGATGGGCCGGTTGGCAAACTGAAGTTGACCCGCGAAAACGGACACCTATCCTTTTGATCAGGAGGTGCCGATGATGGGCAAGCATCGTACCCCGTA